>JAJAYU010000328.1 GCA_026786125.1 Chamaesiphon sp. | reverse complement strand
GCCTAAATTAGACAAACGTAAACCATTAAATGTAGATTGTGCCGATCGTCTTTGTTTGATTTCACTTTCACCATTTTACGATGCTCGCGAGTTAGATCCCAGTCAAATTCGCTTGCTGGCACAACTAGAAAATCAAGTCTATGTGAGTAAAGTTTTTCCGTTGAAATTACAAGAACGGCATCACGAGGATAAATTTACTGTCAAAGCGATCGGCAAGACATTGGAGATTTTACCAAGTCCTGAAGCGACTGTGATCCAATCATCATTATTTCAAAATCTAGCTCTGTTTTTTCTAGTGTTAACTCTAGGGATTGAATTAGGTATTTGGGCTGGATATTTACGGTATCAAAAAGCCCCATCTTCAGAAATTGGATTGACGATCATTAGTTTGCTGATTGCCCATGCCTTCTCATTTCCCATCGTTTGGTTTTCAGCTTCAGGATTAGAGCCTTTTGCTAGCGATGGAGCGCGTTATGGTGGATTAGCATGGCTGGTGTTATCAATCCTCTATGGCATTATTTTATCTCTACACTCGATTTGGGCGAAAAGACCTTTTTCAAACCGGATTGTGATTGGATCGATCGCTTATTGGCTCGGAGCTGTTGCTTTCACCCTCTTACTGACCGGATTATTCGGTTACGGTAGTCCGGTACCTACTGCTGATGGACTAGGGAAACCGATCCCGACTGTTCTGTCTGAGGTATTTGTCGTTGGTTATGAAGCTTGGATCGTGCAGCGGATCAGACGAGATACGCTAAATTTTAAGACAGCGCTGAGTTTGAGTTTGGTTGCTAATACACTTAGTTGTCTGCTCGGCTTGGCTTGGGAATGGTTCGGATCGATGTGAATGACGGTAAACCGGACACAGGAAGCCAAGTCGATCGAGAGATAATAGATGTATCAACCTCTTCACGATCGATATATGTTACCACTGCTCAAAGGTCAGGGATTACCACCATTTCCAGAGATCACCCCAGCCCAAGTCGTTCCCGCTATCACCGAATTACTCGCTGAAGCCAACGCCGCACTAACCCAGCTTGAAGCTAATATTATCCCCACTTGGGCGGGATTGGTCGAACCACTCGATCGATTAACTGAGCGGATCGAGTGGAGCTGGGGGATCGTCGGACATCTGATGGGTGTCCAAAATAGTCCTGAACTCCGTGCTGCCTATGAAGAAATGCAGCCACAATTAGTCGATTTTTCGTCACGCACGGGACAAAGTAGAGCGATCTACCAGGGTTATAAAACTATTCAAGCTAGTCCCGAATTTGCGACCTTCGATGTTGCTCAACAACGGATTATTGTCGCGGCAATCCGCAGTATGGAATTAGCTGGAGTCGGCTTGGATGGCGCACCCAAGCAGCGATTTAATGAAATCAAGTCGGCACTGGCAGAAATTTCCACTAAGTTTTCCAATAATGTCCTCGATGCAACTAAGGCATATAGTCTCACTCTCACCAAACCGGACGAAATCGCTGGACTACCCGCGAGTTTACTCGAACAAGCTGCCCAATCAGCTAGAACCGCTGGACACGAAGCTGCCACCCCGACTGATGGCCCGTGGATAATCACCCTCGATGCGCCCAGTTACGGCCCTTTCATGCAGCACAGCCAGCGACGAGACTTGCGGGAACAGGTGTATATAGCCCTAGTTAGTCGAGCAGCATCTGGGGAATATGATAATTTAGCTAATATCGATCGGATTCTCGAACTCCGCCGCGAGATGTCCAATATCCTCGGCTTCGCCAACTTTGCCGAACTCAGCCTCGCCAGCAAGATGGCTCCAAATGTCGCAGCCGTCGAAAGTCTGCTGGAATCTCTCCGCAGTGCCAGCTTTGAAGCAGCCAAACAGGATCTTGAAAATATTCGGATCTTTGCCGCTGAACAAAATGCCACCGAAGCCAAAGATCTCAAACATTGGGATCTCGCCTACTGGTCAGAACGCTTGCGAGAAGCTAAATTTGATTTCAATGCCGAAGAATTACGTCCCTATTTCCCTTTAGAGCAAGTATTATCGGGTTTATTCAACCTCGCTCACAAACTCTTTGGCATCACCATCACCGCTGCTGACGGACAAGCACCAGTCTGGCATCCCGATGTCCGCTACTTCCAAGTCGCCAACGAACAACACCAACCGATTGCTTACTTCTATCTCGATGCCTACAGTCGTCCCGCCGAAAAACGCGGTGGCGCGTGGATGGCAGATTGCATCAGCCGTGCCAAAATCACCGACAAAGATGTCTCAACCATCCGCTTACCAGTCGCCTACCTGACCTGCAATCAAACACCCCCAGTGGACGGTAAGCCCAGTCTAATGACCTTCGGCGAAGTCGAAACCCTATTCCACGAATTCGGACATGGTTTGCAGCACATGCTCACCACCGTTGATTTCGTCGGTGCATCGGGAATTAGTAACGTCGAATGGGATGCCGTCGAGTTGCCCAGCCAATTTATGGAAAACTGGTGCTACGACAGGCCCACCCTACTCAGTCTCGGCAAACACTACGAAACAGGCGAACCCTTACCCGAACACTATTTCCAAAAAATTCTGGCAGCACGGACATTCATGAGCGGAAGTGGAATGCTTCGCCAGATCCACTTTAGCTGGCTCGACCTCGAACTCCACGGACGCTATATCCCAGGCGGAGCAGAATCGATCGCCGATGTCCGCAATCGCCTCGCCAAAATCAGCATGGTCATTCCCCCACTACCAGAAGACAATTTCCTCTGCTCCTTCGGCCACATTTTTGCTGGCGGTTATGCGGCGGGCTACTATAGCTATAAGTGGGCGGAAGTCTTGAGCGCAGATGCCTTTGCCGCGTTTGAAGATGCGGGTTTGGATGATCCTGATGCGATCGGTACTACCGGACGACGCTTCCGCGATACAGTATTATCTCTGGGTGGTAGCAAGCATCCGATGGAAGTGTTTACCGCGTTCCGTGGACGGGAGCCAGATCCATCGGCGTTATTACGCCACAACGGGTTAGTTGCCGCGAAGTAATTGCGATCGATCCTGAGATTCGTAGGTTGGGTTGAGCAATGCGTTGGCGGAGCCTCTCTGCGTGGGCGAAGCCTTGCCTTTGGCATTAGGCAGACACTACGCTTACGGAACGAGACAGCCCAACGAATACCCCAGCATCCTAGCGATGTTGGGTTTTATGCTTCAACCCAATCTACCATAAAAGATTTGGATCGATCGATCCTTCCCTACAACACAACCCTATAGGTAAATATAGAGACAGGTTTAGTTCTGATTCCAATGTAAACATCTATGACAATTCCGATCGATTAATTGAGAAATTTACCATTGTCCAACAAAAGATCTATGCTGGAATTATAGTAATCGTTCTGGTAAAAATCTATGGACAAGCAGAGATATCGCATGAACTGCACTCTGACCTTTAGTGATATCTATGGGCAGATTATAATTTGGTTAATGGTAATTTTTCTCAGCCTCGCGTCTGCGTTGTCTCTCTGGAGTGCCACCCGTCAAATGTACGCACTAGCAACAGTAGGATTGATCTTAGTACTATCCCTACCCTTCTTGCTATTTGCTTTTGTCACGACTCTACTCAATCATATTGAATTCGTGCCACTGGAAGTAAACGAAACGACTAGCAGCAGTACAAATAAACATAAAGCCCATCAGGTTGAACCCGCCACCGTATAAGGGCTGAGGAGAACATCTGAGATTGTGGACATTCAGGGGATGGGAGATGATCGATCATCCCCCATCCCCTGAATACTTGTGACTTTTTTAACTAGATCTAAATCAATAGCAGCCTGAGCATATTAGTAATTAATTTGATCGGGCTGCTTTTTGATAAATAAATGTGCCTGACATTATTCAAGCAAGGACATATTACTCAATCTTGCGGAAATCCAGGCAAAGTTGGAATATTTGTTTGTTGATTCTTTCGATCGAATCGCGAAGTATGGTATAGATCGATCGACTATCGTGAGTTAAATGGAGTGATGTATGACATCAGCATGGTTTCGTTGGGTGCTATCAATCGGATTCCCTGTATTATTAACAGCCTGTGGCACAAGCAATAATGCGCCTAGTAGGGGTGAAAATGCCTCTAGTACTGGTGGTGCGATTCCGATCGGGATTGCCGTTGCTCAGACGAGTAATGTAGCTCTATTGGGTCAGGAGCAAGTTGCTGGGGCTAAATTAGCCGAGAAATACTTTAATGATCGAGGTGGCGTGAATGGTACACCCATCAAGCTGATATTGCAAGATACCGCAGGTGATGAACAGGGGGCAATTAACGCTTTTCAAACCCTCATTAATCGCGACAAAGTGGTGGGAATTGTTGGCCCAACTTTATCCCAGCAAGCATTTAGTGCCGATCCGATCGCCGATCGAGCAAAAGTACCAGTGCTTGGCCCTTCTAATACAGCCAAAGGTATTCCAGAAATTGGTGATTTCGTTGGGCGGGTATCAGCTCCAGTAGCGATCGTTGCACCAAATGCAGTCAAAGCTGCGTTGAAAATTAATCCCCAAATTAAAAAAGTTGCAGTATTTTTTGCCCAAAATGATGCTTTTAGTAAATCAGAAACTGAGATTTTTCAGCAGACAGTGCAAGAGCAAAAATTAGAACTTGCTACTGTCCAAAAGTTTCAGACTACCGATACTGATTTTCAATCTCAAGCGACAGCAGGAATTAATGCTAAGCCAGATCTAGTCATCGTGTCTGGATTAGCTGCCGATGGGGGTAATCTGATTCGCCAATTGCGAGAACTAGGGTATAAGGGGCTAATCATTGGTGGTAATGGTTTGAATACTTCTAATCTTTTTCCTGTGTGTAAAAAGCTATGCGATGGGATCTTGATTGCTCAGGCTTATAATCCAGCTCAACCGAATCTGCTAAATAAGGCTTTTAGGGACGCTTATATGGCGCAGTATCAGAAAGAACCGCCCCAATTTAGTGCCCAAGCTTTTACGGGGGTGCAAGTCTTTGTTGAGGCACTCACTGCATTATCAAAAGCAACTCCCACAACGAAAGTTAATGCTCAGCCAATTGGCGATCTGCGGGTAGGATTGAATAAACAATTGTTAGCAGGTAAGTATAGTACGCCCTTGGGTGAGATTTCATTTACGCCAATCGGTGAGATCGTTCAGAAGGATTTCTATGTGGCGCAAATTAAGATGGATGCGGATGGTACTAATGGAAAGTTTACCTTTCTGAAATAAGTCAATTTGATATCTACGAGCAAAGTGGTTAATTAATTGATACTTCTCTTCTCCTATCGGAGACGCTACGCGAACGAGACGCTACGCGAACAGTAGAAGTAATTGATAATTGATAGCTAGTACAGAGCGGCATCAATAAACCCACTATTGTTTGAGGTAAATTTAAGCCATCTACTACTAGGTTATTAGGGTGGGGTCTACTTTGTGTGTTTTTATGGACGGGAAACCCCGATCGGTTGGAGATCTCTCTGGTGATAGAATTAAGAGCATGACGGTATTTCTACAGAATTTATTAGGCGGTTTATCGATCGGCAGTGTCTACGCTATTTTCGCGCTGGGCTACACCTTAGTTTTCTCAATCCTGGGGATTATTAATTTCGCACATGGGGCAATTTTTACCCTGGGTGCTTATTTTACCTATGCCTTAATGGGTGGAAAATTTGGCTTCAATGGGTTGCTAGCCAACTTCTCACTGGGGATCCAATTACCGTTCTGGCTGGCGGCAATCTTAGCCGCAATTTTAGCAGGTGGAGTGGCAGTGGCGATCGAGCGACTAGCTTATCGTCCCCTCCGCCGCAAACAGTCAGATCCCCTGCTGATGGTAGTTTCGAGTCTGGGTGTTGCCCTGGTGCTGGTGAATTTAATTCAATACTTAGTTGGAGCGGAAAATTATACATTCCCAGGCAATACTTACGGCGATTTACCATCGGCGATTAACTTTGGTAGTGCCAAAAATCCGATCGTAATTCGCACAGTTCAGATTATTATCTTTGTGATATCGGGGATGATCCTGGCTGGATTGACCTATTTTATTACGGGAACCAAGTATGGTAAGGCGATCCGAGCAGTAGCTGAAGATCCGACTACTGCCAGTTTGCTGGGTATCGATACCGAACGGTTTATCATGCTGTCCTTTTTTGTCAGTGGCTTCTTGGGCAGTATTGCGGGCACTCTGGTTGGCTCTAGTTTCGGGATTGCTGGGCCATATTTTGGGATTGGTTTCGGATTAAAAGGTTTAGCTGTGATCGTTTTGGGCGGGTTGGGGAGTATTCCAGGTTCTGTCATCGGCGGTTTATTAATTGGAATGGTCGAGTCATTTGTCCCCGATTCGGGCTATAAAGATGCTGTGGCTTTTGCGATTTTATTTATCATTCTGTTGGTACGTCCCCAAGGGATATTGGGACAGAAATTAATTCAAAAAGTTTAAGAGATATTAAAAAAATTAAATGAATGATTTCTTGTCTACCTATGGCTTTTTAATTGTTTCGATGCTATTTGGTTCGATGTTGGGAATTTCTCTCTATTTACCATTAATGGCGGGTCAATTGTCACTAGCTAGTCCTGGCTTTTATGCTGTTGGTGGCTATATTGCAGCGATTTTATCAACTAAAGTATTTGTGACCACGGGGACATTTCCCATCCCCTTATTACTGCTAGAAATGGCGATTGCGGGTATCGTTTGCGGCATATTGGGAATTCTGGTCGGAGTGCCAGCCCTAAGACTACGAGGCATTTATCTGGCGATCGCCACTATCGCCTTTATAGAAATAATCCGCATTATCTCCCTTAATCTAGAAATCACGGGTGGAGCCGTCGGCATTTTTGGTATCCCCCAACCATTCAATAGCCCGATCGAGTATCTATGGATTGCTTTACCATTACTATTATTGAGTATGGCATTTGTCTATCGACTTGAAAATATTCGGGTTGGACGCGCTCTAGTTGCGATTAGGGAAGATGAATTAGCCGCTGATGCAATGGGGATCAATCCTACTTATTACAAGGTTTTAGCATTTACATTAGGCGCAATTCTTGCAGGTGTTGTCGGTGCGGTTAGTGCCCACTTTCTCAATACTTGGAATGCGCGTCAAGGTACTTTTGATGCAAGTATTGTCTACTTAACTTTCGTGCTAATTGGTGGCTCGCGCAGCTTTTTGGGCGCGGTATTGGGGGGGATGGTATTTACAGCAATGCCAGAACTATTGAGGTTTGCGGCGGACACCCCAAATTTACCACTATTTATCGCTCAGTTCCTTAGAGATGGACGATTGATGATTTTCGGCTTGTTGATCGTGTTGGGGACAATCTTTTTCCCCCAGGGTTTAGTTCCGGCGGGGTTATTAAAGAGATCGACTCAAAGGGAACAGAAATCAACAAAATAATCAAATTCGGTAGGTTGGGCAGTTACTTTCGCAGAAAAGCTATCGTCACATAAGCTGCCAACACCACTAGTTGTAGACCCATTGTAGGCAACCCATAGTAAAGAAATCGTTGAAATGAAATCGGCTTACCATGCTGCTCAGAGATACCTGCGGCAACTATATTTGCCGATGCACCAACGAGAGTCCCGTTACCACCTAAAGTTGCGCCATACATCATGGCATAGAATAGTGGTAGAACCTCTGGTGGTAGTGGTGTCGTCGAGCCAGGGCTGAACATCTCCGCCCCAACAAAGCCAGCATCAACCAAATATTCTTGGAGCATCGGTACCATTGCGACTACCAACGGAATATTTGGTACCACGCTAGAAAGCAGTCCGACAGAGAATAGTAGAAAGATCGTACCCAGGGCGATGTTTTTGCCCAATAGGAATGCCAACACGCTGGAGGCACTACTAACGACACCTGTATATTGCAAACCACCAATCAGCACAAAAATACTCATAAAGAATAACAGCGTACTCCAGTCCACATCCCGCAGAATATTGTTAACGGAATCAATTTTGCTGTGATGGGAAAGTAATAGACACAGTGCCGCACCTAATAAGGCTACTGTTGTCGGTGAAATTGGGATGGGTAGCATTTCCCCGACAATAAAGAAAACTAATACCAGCAGGACAATTACCAATCCCAATCTGAGCATTTGGGGATGCTTAATTGTGGGGCGCGGCAATGTTGCCGTGGTAGAGAGTTCAGTTTGCCAGATTTTCTTGAATAAAAATGGTAGAGTTGCCACGACAACGAGTACTGCTAAGACACCACCAAAACTGAGGGTTTGGAGATAATCAATAAATGTCATTTTAATTGAACTACCTACAATAAAAGTTGCCGGATCTCCCACTAAAGTTAGTAATCCGGCACTATTGGCGACAAACACCATCAAAATCAACAGGGGCACAAAATCCACACCGATTTCTTGAGCTAGAGGTGGAATTAAGGGTGCTAGGAGCATTACCGTGGTGGCATTTGGCAGCAGAGCACAAATCGGGGTGGTAATTGCCACAATCCCCAGTAATAGCCGATTACCTTTGCCTTTAGCTAGGATGACCATTTGGGTAGCTAAGTAATCAAACACCTGAGTGGGTTGTAACGCCCGAATCATTATCATCACACCGAAAAATAACCCTAATGTGGTGTGACTGCTGGCAATGTAGCCGATTGCCCGATCTAGTGTCAAAATATTTGAAACTACTAATAGTAATGCTCCCAGCATTGCTGCAACTGCTAGTGGCATCCACTCCATAATGATAATACCAATGACACTGACAAATAAAATCGATGCCCCGATCGCCTGCCAACTTCCCATACTGCTTACATTTACCTGGAAATGGTTATTGAATGATATTCGACCATCTTCTTCATTTTTGTTGTGTGAAGCTACGTGCCATTGCTTTAAATTCTGGCAAATATTCATCACGAACGTTAGTTCCAACAATGCCTTGAATCAAGATATAAGATTTATTGTCAAACAACATCACTTGATAAATAGTAATTGGAGTATCTGAAGCTGTATCCTTTGCCTCAGCCACAATTTCATAACCATCGAGACCATCGATTACGATTCGATCGGTACTCGTCACTGAATTTACCTTGATGCTAGTCTGTTGAGATATTCGCCGAGTAGCAAATTCTTTTTTGTCAGCAATCTCGACCTGTGAAAACGATCGAGCAACAACAAATAATGGATCTTCTGGTGACTTGGCGGGAATTGTCCCGTCCTTAGTATACATCAACGCTTTTCCAATCACCCGTGTGAGCTTAACTTTTGGGGATGGGACGATCTTAAACCCCAGATCAGAACCGAGAGCGGGTGGCGGCGTAGTATCATTTTTGGCA
This sequence comes from Chamaesiphon sp., assembly GCA_026786125.1. Classification (GTDB taxonomy): domain Bacteria; phylum Cyanobacteriota; class Cyanobacteriia; order Cyanobacteriales; family Chamaesiphonaceae; genus Chamaesiphon. Next base: position 617 of record JAJAYU010000328.1, on the reverse strand, counting down.
GTCAAGACGACTGATTTAAGGATGGGAGATAGTTTTGCCGATCGATTTTTTGGAAAGGTTGCTGTCACCATTTTGGTTTCTTTTTCATTACCAAAAGCAACGATCCATTTACTAAATTCGATGCCGTAGGCAGTTTGAGTGAGGTTAATTAGAATGCCTTTACTACCATCGATCGAGATGTTTTCTCTACTCTTGAGCGTTATTCCGCGTGCTTTCAATTGGGTAGCATTAAAGCTACTGGTGACTTTTCTAAATGACCCAGGCATTGTGATCGCCATGACGGATGACTGGGTACTGGTTTGTTGGAAACCATCAAAACTCTCAGCAGCATCAAAACCATCGGGTTTGATTAATTTGATCCCAGTAGTCGCAAAACTAGTACATTGGGCTTGTTGCTCTTTTTTAGGCATCGGGGCTGGAACCTGGGCTTGAACTGGGATACTCTGCTGTACAAAGTTAATAGCAACACCACAGGTGATTGCAATCAGAGTTAAGGTGGATCGAATTTTCATTTTTAGTTACCCCAGATATTTGATCTAATCGATTAAGATTCGTCCCACTTTAGCTTAATATGTAGTGGCTGATTTAGGATCCTATCCGCACCACTCGATCAATGG
>JAJAYU010000327.1 GCA_026786125.1 Chamaesiphon sp. | reverse complement strand
TTGCGTAGCCGTTCTCCTTAGGGAGAGGCTACGCCAACGCGGTAGCAGAGCGTTTGCCCTAGCAATAGCCTCTCGTTGGCGGTAGGGTCACGTTTGCCCCCGCAATAGCCTCTCGGAGAGAAGAGAAGTATCAACTATTTAACAGTGTTTTGATCGTCACGACTAATTGACTCAGCTTGACGGGTTTGCTCAGATATTCATTGGCTCCAGCATCGAGGCATTTTTGGCGATCGGTTGGCATCGCTAGAGCTGTCAGCGCGACGATCGGAATAGTCGCACATGCAGGAATCTGACGAATGTGTCTAGTCGCCTCGAATCCATCCATTCCAGGCATCTGAATATCCATCAAAATGATGTTAGGACAGTTACTATCCGTCCCATGTTGTGAGCATTCACTCAGCAATTCAATTGCCGCTTGTCCATTGATCGCCTCCACTAGCCGATAGCCTCGACTACTCAAATAGCCTGTCATCGTTTCCATATTGGCTTCGTTATCTTCGACCACCAAAATCAATGCTTTTGGTTTAAGTACTGAAATTTGTTCAGGATCGGTAGTCAGGGGATAAACTAGTGGCGACAATGATAACGGCACAACGATCTCAACACGGGGATCGAATGGCAGTAGCACTTTAAAACAACTACCGCGATCGACCATACTCTCAACCGCAACAGTTCCACCATGCAACTCCACAATTCGCTTGACTAACGCCAATCCCAGTCCTGTTCCGGCATACTGACGACTGAGGCTGCTATCGATTTGGACGAATGACTGAAATAGCTTGTCGATGTTTTCAGGTGCAATCCCAATCCCAGTATCAATAATCGAGAAGGCAAGTCGCCGCTGAGACGTTGGATCTATTTCGATCAGATCCTCCACAGTTCCCATCCACCAATCTTCTCCTCTGTCAAACTCCTCAACTCGCACATCCAAGACAATACTCCCGCCTGCTGGTGTAAATTTGACGGCATTGCTGAGTAAATTGATTAGGACTTGCCGACAACGGCGATCGTCCACGCGAATATTTAGCTGTTCGAGATATGTGGGTAGTTGAGTTTTGAGGCTAATTTGCTTTTTGTGGGCGAGTTCTGTGATAAAGAGGAGGCTATTTTTGCAGAGGCTGTCGATCGAGACATCGCTCAATTCGAGATCGAATTTATTGGCTTCAATCTTGGAAAGATCGAGAATATCATTAATTAGAGCTAGTAGGTGTTTACCACTCTTTTCGATCGTTGCCAGTGACTTGTGTTGGCGATCGTTGATCGGACCGAAGTTCAATTCCTGCAAAGCTTCTGACATCCCCAGGATCACATTCAGTGGAGTCCGAAGTTCGTGGCTCATACTGGCGAGAAATTCATCTTTGAGTCGAGTCGCACGGGCAAGTTCTTGGTTAGAAATGGCTAGCTGTTCGTTGCGCTCCCGCAATTGGGTTTCGGCTTGCTGGCGTTCGAGCAATTCTGTTTGCAACTGCTCAAATAAATTGGCTTGCTGAATCGCGATCGCTAGTTGATCGGCAACTTGCTGGAGTAGCTTTACTTCGGCACATTGCCACTGACGGCGGGAGCTGCAAGCATCGACGATCAGTAGGCCCCAGAGCTGAGGCTTGCTATTGACCGATCTCAGCAAAATCGGTGCGATAATTTTAGACTTGACTTGGGCAATTCTTAGCTCTTCTTGCCAGCTAACAGACCAAGGATCGTGCTTGACATCAAACACCGTCCGAGGTCTGCCCTGGAGATAAAATTCAAATGCTGCTGGACTAAATTGGTCATGATTCCAAATTGTGCCCAGCATTGGGGGATATTCCGGCGAAACAGCTTCTTCGACAGTCTGAATTTTACCACCAGCCAAAAACTTGATCGCCGTTACTCGATCGACTCGGATTAATTCCTTGACTTGTTTAGTTGCGGTGGCAAGGATTTCTTCTATTTTCAACGAGTTGCGGATTTGCTGGGCAATTGTGGCGAATGCTCGCTGCTGGCGCAATTGGATCGCGATTTCGGCTTCTGCTTGCCAGCGAATTTCTAGCTCTAGTTGGACTTTTTCATAGAGGGTGGCTTGCTGAATGGCAATCCCGATCTGTTCGGCAATCTGCTCGATCGACTCAATCTCACTCTGTTGCCACAACCGAGGCGTGGTACATGTTTGAACACAGATCACTCCCCACAAAACTGCTCCATCGATCAGTGGCACAATTAGAGCTGCCCGCACCTGGTATTTGGCAAAAAATTGGACCTCTCGATCGGGTATTTCTGCTGTGTAAATATCTTCAATTACGCTGATACTGCCGCGTTGATAGTACCAAGCTAACTTTTCACCAAAACCAGGAATTTGGATCGTCGCTGTTGAAATAGGTTCAATCCCAGCATTTACCGATTCAGCCACAAGCTTACCTTCGCCAAATTTGAGATCGGTGTGGAATTTGAAGATCCCCACTCGATCGACTTCCATCAGTTCGCAAATCTTTTGTACCGCTGTCTCTAAGATGATCGGCAGATCCAATGATTGACGAATTTTTTTGGTGACTTCCTTGAGTAAGATGGTCTGTACTGCTTGCTGATGAATTAGTCGATCGGCTTGTTTGCGATCGGTGATATCT
>JAJAYU010000326.1 GCA_026786125.1 Chamaesiphon sp. | reverse complement strand
TTGATGCAGGATAAAGAAGTCGCCAAAGTAGCTAAGGATGGAAAGATTCCAGGGGCAAAGAATCGCTGGCTGCATTACCTGCTCAGCGACAGAGCGGAGATTATCAGCGAACACCTCTATCAATTAGATCCTCCTCCATTAGGCGCAATTGAGCACGGGTTGTCTGAAATTCAAGCTATTGATACTAGTGGTCATTTTCTGACGCTTGAACGCTCCTTCGGGCTAACAGGCTTCCGTGTGAAACTATTCCAAGCGGCGATGGGCGGTGCTACTGATACTAGTAAAGTGGAGAGCTTCAAAGGTAACACAACGATTCAACCGATCAAAAAGCAATTAGCCTTCGATCTCAAGCAGTTAGATATCTATATTGATAATTTAGAAGGGATGGCTCTGGGTGCAAGGTTGCCGGATGGGAGTCAGACGTTATTGTTAGTTAGTGACAATAATTTTAGTAAGCGTCAGATTACGCAGTTTTTGTTGTTTAAAATTAAGATGGGTTAGTGAGGATTGTAGTTGCTGCCCTCATCCCCAGCAACTATAAATCACGATGAGTAAATGGCTTGGGATTTTCACCAGCATAGTCTTTTACAATATGCCCATCACCAGTAATCTGATACTTGTAAGTAACTAATCCTTCTAGTCCAACTGGCCCACGTGGAGGCATTTTTTGAGTGCTGATACCGACTTCAGCCCCAAAGCCATATCGAAAACCATCTGAAAATCTGGTCGAACAATTGTGGAATACATTGGCCGCATCTACTCGATCGATAAACATTTTCGCAGTGGTAGAATCTTCAGTAACGATACAGTCTGTATGGCGGGAACCGTAGGTATTGATGTGGCTAATTGCTGATTCCAAATCGGGGACAATTTTAATTGCAAGAATCAGATCGCTATATTCAGTTGACCAATCATCTGCTGTTGCTAGTTTAAGATCTGAGCTATTATTAGCTAATAGTTTATGACCAATTTGATCTAATCTAACTTCAACTTTATGAGCTTGTAATTGATTAACAATCAATGGTAATAATTTAGATGCGATCAATTGATGAATCAGCAGAGTTTCGATCGCATTACAAGCTGCTGGATATTGAGTTTTAGAATCGATCGTGATTTTAATTGCTCGATCTAGATCTGCTTCACGATCGATATATAAGTGACAAATCCCATCAGCATGTCCCAGTACTGGAATCCGAGTATTGTCTTGAACATATTTAACAAATTCGTTGGAACCACGGGGAATAATTAGATCGACATAACGATCTAATTTGAGTAATTCGGTAGTTTCCGATCGAGTGGTCAATAGTTGAATCACATCAGGACTAACTTGTGATTGTGCTAATCCAGCTTTAATCGCATTCAGTTATACCGTACAGGAATTAATTGCTTCGCTGCCACCTTTTAAAATCACCCCATTACCCGACTTGATTGCCAAGCTAGCAATCTGAATTACTGCATCGGGACGAGCCTCGAAGATTACCCCTAAGACTCCTACAGGGCAGCTCACACGGTGCATAATCAGTCCTGCATCTAATTCGCGATGAATCTGAATCTGACGGACTGGATCGGCTAATTTGCCCACATCTCGTACACCGACGATCGCACCTTTTAGTTTAGTTGGATCTAATTTTAGGCGTGAATACAAAGCCGAGCCAATTTTTCCATCAGCGGCTTGACAATCTGCTAAATTTGCGGCAACGATTTCATCAGTATGGTTCTCTAGAGATGTGGCAATTGACTCGATCGCATTATTTTTTGATTCACTAGAAAGACTAGCTAAATGTTGAGCAGCTAGTCGGGTTTTTTGAGCGATTTCTGTCAGCATCTTTTTAGACTTTAGCTTTAGGGATTAGGCTTTAGGGTAGGAAGTTGAGTGTGTTGGGTTTCGCGCTGCTCTACCCAACCTACAGATCTTTTTCAACCGCAGCGATTCGCGCTCGTCGGGTTCCCCGACGGTTTAGCGAATCAAGACAGAGGCGCAGAGGACGCAGAGAAAGAATAGTAGTTTTCGGATTGTAAGCATTACCTATTATACAAAGTGCTATCAACTCTCAATTACTTGTACTGTTCGCATAGCGTCTGCCTTAGCAGAGCGTAGCCGTTCGCATAGCGTCTCGTTCGCGAAGCGTCTCCGATAGGAGAAGAGAAGTATCAATTAATTACTTGCGTCTTTTTTGCAATTCTTTATAGACATCGCGAATACTGACGCGGTGATGAGCTAATGCGACGAGGGTATGGTAGAAGAGATCGGCAACTTCTCCGGCGATTTCGGTTGGTTGATCGTCTTTGCAAGCCATCACGACTTCGACAGCTTCTTCACCGATTTTTTTGAGAATTTTGTTATCGCCGCCTGCAAATAGGCTTTGGGTGTATGAGCCTACCTGGGGATTGTCCCGTCTGTCGCAGATAGTCTGGTACAAGTCTGAGAGGGTATCCGCAGGTGGTGCGGCTTTGGTGGTGGTATCGATTTGGTGGAAGCAACTCCGCTCGCCAGTGTGACAGGCAATATCACCCACTTGTTCGACACTGACGAGCAGCGCGTCACTATCGCAGTCGTAGCGGAGATCTTTGACATGTTGGATGTGTCCACTGGTTGCGCCTTTGTGCCAAAATTCTTGGCGAGAACGACTCCAGAACCAAGTTTCACCTGTGGCGATCGTTTTTGCCAGAGATTCGCTATTCATCCATGCCATCATCAGTACCGTACCATCCAAGTGGTCTTGAACGATCGCCGGAACTAAGCCACGCTCGTCGTACTTGATCAGATCGATCGGGATAGTAGGGTTTAGACTAACGAATTCATTGACAGACATGGGTTTGAGACTAAAAAATAGTTAGATTTGGCAATCATTTGCCTGAATCTATTCTCTCACATCTTGCATAACGCATAAGCACTATTGCGAAAGCCAGGATCCTTGGATACCCTTACACAAGTTATTTGTAAGAGTACCCTAAAATTGACCCTAGCCAATAATATGCTCACACTATGGCAAGATCTGACTTATACAGACTTGACTTCTTCGATCGAGATATCTTGCATTTTACCTGCAAAGTCGTTATCGGGAGTCAAGAACAACATGCAATGGCATTCCTTGCGTTCGCGCATGGGGACGCAGGGACAATTCCAAAAGGCAGCTTTGACTTCAGCTTCCTTGTCTTCGTAGTGGCGACAGGGGCAAAGTGGTGAACCCAGATCTTCCTTATTTTTCGCCAATCCTTTGATCACTACAGCAGTAACAGAAAGATCTACACAGAAGTAAGTATCAGTATTTTTCGCATAAGTTTCGGAAAAATGTCTCATGGCTTCCAGCGTTTTGTCACTGGGTTCGTTCTTTGCTGCTGGGTTCATGGCGTATAAAATTAAGGATTGAGTGATTACTTGCTCTAGCATTTTACCGAAAAATCTGTCATCTGGCGATTCCGTTGGCGGAGCCTCTCCCGTGGAGAATCGAGCTAATCAGGAGAGATTGAGCTGTTTAGAAATATTTAGAATTAAATAATAATTGCCTGTAAATGTCTTTGTCATTGGTTCTAATATTTGATCGAGCATAAAAGTTGGTAATTAAATCAAGCTGGTAATATTCATTAATCGGCAGAAATAAGTTAAAACGCTATAATTATTACTAACATACTGTTTTGTTCCTGATTTGAGGGTTTTTATATGCAACTTATCATTGAATTGGATGCTGAAACTGCGCGTCAATTAACTGAGATTCAAAAACAGACCAATCAAGACCACACTATGGTGATTCAGCAAGGAATTGGTCTTTACTACCAACAGTTGCAGCCACATTGTCAGTTCTATATAGAAACCAAAAGACAACACAAGCTAATCGCGAATGCTCCGGTAAGTACTAGTTACAATTAGACAACAAAATAAATTAATTTTAGACCATTCTCCCTAAATTAACTGGGAGACTTTTTCATGTATTTATACTATGGCGAATAACATTGCTGCTGTACAATGAAAAATGCATGTTCTTATATCATAACCTGAGCCGATGACCTCATCCCAATTAGCTACCCTAACGCCAGATCGACTAGCTACTTATCTAGATGTAGCTACCGCAGCAGCATTAGCTGCTGGAGCCGTATTACAAGCTTGTTGGGGGAAATTAGAATCGATCGAGGAAAAAGGTCGTCCAGGTGACTTGGTGACAGAGGCTGATAAACAAGCAGAGGCGGTAATTTTAGAAGTAATTCGGCGACATTTTCCCGAGCATTCGATCCTGGCAGAAGAGTCAGGACAATTTGGCGATCTAGATGCTGAGTACCTGTGGGCGATCGATCCCCTTGATGGTACGACTAATTATGCCCACCAGTACCCATTTTCCGCTGCTTCGATCGGGTTATTAATTAATGGTGTGCCAGCAGTCGGCGCGATTTTCGACCCATTTCACAAGGAACTATTTTGTGGCGCGGTGGGTTTGGGCGCGACTTGTAATGGTAAGCCGATCCATGTCTCGAAAGTAGATAAATTGGCTCAAAGCCTATTAGTAACCGGATTTGCTTACGATCGGCGCGAAACATCAGATAATAACTATCAAGAATTTTGTTATCTCACCCACATCACCCAAGGTGTGCGACGGGCGGGCGCAGCATCCGTAGACCTCGCCTACGTCGCCTGTGGCAGACTAGATGGCTATTGGGAGCGCGGACTATCTCCCTGGGATTTGGCGGCTGGTGTGGCGATTGTTGAGGCTGCTGGTGGGATAGTCACTGCGTATGATCGTACTCCCTTTGATATTCGATCGGGTAGAATCCTCGCTACCAATGGTCAGCTCCACGCCGAACTCAGTCAGGAACTACTGCATGTTGCGAGTGTGGAGCCTTGGTCTTGGCTGGGATAAGTTGGGAGTTGGGAGTTGGGGGTTGGGAGAGAATTTAGAGAAGTTAGTGGGTTAGGTTCTTTGATTTTTCTGAACTTCGCTTGCGTAGACGCTGGGCAAGAGCTACTCCGTTGGCATCGCCGCTCTGAAAGAGATACTCCCAACTCCCAACTTCCAACAAATTTTACTGAAAACCTAAATATTGAGCTTGAAATGGGGAATATATAAGAAGACGTACACCCGCAACTCTGTGAACAATCTAGATGATAGTTCGGGTGTACTTGACTCCCACGATCTCCTGTTGGTACGCGCGAAAGTATATGAGTTTTCAACTAGAACGAGGATTATTTCAGTTTGATTTCACCGATCGACACGCTATTTTGGGTGTGAGTGTGGATGCTGAAGAGAAGAATATCAGAGAACGCTACCAAGCTGTGGCCAGATCTTTGCATCCCGATAGTGGTAAATGGAAAACTGATGCAGACAAACAATTAGCGGTGCAATTATTTTCGCGGCTGGTCACTCACGCCTATGGTCAACTATCCAAATCGTCCCAACTCCAAGAGCAGACGATCATGCTAGAACTATTGGGCAAAAGACTGATCGAGCAAAGTAGCAGCATCCAGATCATCGATCCGTTGTGCCAACAGCTTTACCAAAGTGGCAATGATTTCGAGCAGGTTTACAATCAATTGGTAGTGCAACTGGCAACACAACAGTATACGGAATTGGCCAAAAGTGTCCAGATTATTAACCAAATTAGCGAGCTAAATATGGTGTATCTGCTCCGCAAACACTTGCAGTCAGTCAAATCGACCCCACCAGTAGTTGCAACAGCACCTGTAACAGCCGCAGTCAAGGACACTACCGCAGGCGACATCGCCAAAGCATCTTCAGTCGAAGGCGCATTGAGACGTGCCGAAGATCGGATGACCAGACAAAACTGGGTGCAAGCAGTCCAAGAACTGCGAGAGGTAATTCTATCTGAGCCAAGTAATGCCAGCGCACATGCTTTGCTGGGCATGGTCTACTTGCGTCAGAAACAAATGACAATGGCGAAGATCTCGATCAATAAAGCTCTCCAACTCGCGCCCAAAGATCCCAAAGTCCTCCAAGTCAAACAAGAATTCGAGCGAGCGTCGAATCCTGCGGCAACTGCCAAGACTGCGGCTAAAAAACCTCGCGAAGGAATATTTGGGATGTTTGGGGGTAATTCCAGTAAAAAATAGGGCAAGGAGATCGCAAGGCGTTGTAAGATCGATTAGGATGGTAAGGCTTGAAAATAACTATAAATCTTTAAATTAACTAGCAAAACGTTACAATAGCAGTAAGTCGTTATCTGAAAGTGCAGTCACCGATCGGCTTAACGGGAAACTAAATATAATTCGGACACAATTTAGGAGAAATCGACCTCATGGTTCAGATGGCAGCCAGTTTGGAACTTAACTTTGCAAGCGAGACCTACAAAGATGCTTACAGTCGCATCAATGCGATTGTGATCGAAGGTGAACAGGAAGCGCATGAAAACTACATCACATTGGGTGGACTATTGCCAGATTCCCAGACCGATCTAGCCAAGTTGTCCAAAATGGAAATGCGTCACAAGAAGGGGTTTGAAGCCTGTGCTCGCAATCTTTCGGTAACGCCCGACATGCCTTTTGCCAAAGAATTTTTTGCACAATTGCATGACAATTTCCAGGTTGCATCGGCGGCGGGAAACACTGTCACCTGCTTGTTAATTCAATCATTGATTATTGAGTGCTTTGCGATCGCTGCCTATAATATCTATATTCCAGTGGCAGATGCTTTTGCCCGCAAGATTACCGAAGGTGTAGTCAAAGAGGAATACATGCACCTCAACTTTGGGGAAGTCTGGCTCCAGTCAAACTTTGAAGCATCCAAAGCCGAACTCCAAACTGCTAATCGTCAGAATCTCCCCCTGATCTGGAAGATGTTGAACAATGTCGCCAAAGACGCAAAAGTATTAGGGATGGAAAAAGATGCCCTAATTGAAGATTTCATGATTGCTTATGGTGAAGCTCTCAGCAATATCGGCTTCAATACTGGCGAAATCATGCGGATGTCAGCCTACGGATTAATTGGTGCATAGTGAATGGTGGATGGTGGATGGTGGATGGTGAATAGATTTAACTGTCTCCCCGTCTCCTCGCCCCTAGGTTAACCAAACGCTCCCAATATCTTCAGCCCATCAACCTGAGCCTTGGTCAATCCTTCGATGCCAGTGATATTCATCCCCTCGTAAGGACGACAGGCGCGGCGAGTGGAGACAACGTTACCATTCGCCACATCCCAGATTTTAATAGTTTCGTCTTCACTTGCGCTGGCTAAAAACCCACCGCAAGGACTGATGGCGATCGACCATACCCAACCCTGATGACCGACTAAAGTATCGACACAGAGTCCAGTTGCCATCGACCAGACCTTAATAGTGTCGTCAGAAGCACCACTAAATAACCACTGACCATTGGGACTATAGGCGAGAGCCAAAATCCAGCCAGAATGTCCAGTGAGAGTGTGACAAAGTTCTCCAGTGTCGATATTCCAGAGCAGGATCTGGCTATCCATGCCGCCACTGGCGAGGACCATCCCACTAGGATCGAAAGCGACGGCGATCGCCCGATTGGTATGTTGGGATATAATCTGGATAGGTTCCTGTGCCTGAAGATTCCAAATTCTAACAGTACAATCCTCACCAGCACTAGCAATCAGAGCGAGCCGAGGATGATATGCTAGACTGCCAATTCGATCGGTATGTCCATTTTTGATTTGGAGGCATCGCCATCTTTGGGTATCCCAGACCCGAATACTGAGGTCACGACCAGCACTAACTAAATATTTGCCATCGGGACTGTAAACTAATGCTAGGATACCGCCAGTATGTCCCCGCAAAATCTGGTGACAAATGAGGGTTTGAGTATCCCAAATTCTAATGATCCAATCTTCACTACCACTGGCAAAAGTAAATCCTTGCGGGTCGTAAGCAACCGTGAGCGTAGATTTTGTATGCTCAAATAATGACTGGAGACAACGCTCGGAATCAAGGGACCAAACTCGAAGCTGGGCATCCCGACTAGCTGTAATTAATCTTTGTCCATCTGGACTCCAGGCGATCGATCTAAACCAGTTTGTATAGCCATTGAGTGCCTGTAAACACTTGCCATCATTGATTTGCCAAAACCGAATCATCTGATCTTCGCCGCCACTGGCTAAACAGTGACCATCGGGATGAAAAACCACCGACCACAAGCGTTTGCTATGTCCCTCTAAATAATGCAGACAATAGCCATCACTAGTCCGCCAAATCCGCAGCAATCCACCAGCACCCGCGCTAGCAAAACACTCCCCATTAGGACTAAATACCGCTGACCAAATCTCATCCCCATGTCCCCTCACCACCAAACTCTCCGCTCCCACGTCCCACAGCCGCAGCGTACCATCAAGACTACCACTCAGGATAGTTTTGCCATCGGGAGCATAATCAACCGTTGTCACCCAATTTTCATGACCGAGTAGGACTTGATCGCAGTTGCCCGTTGCTACATCCCACACTCGCACCGTATGATCGGCACCACCACTGATGATTTGCTGTCCTTGGGGGTGAAACTTGACATCGATCGACCAATTTTGATGCCCGCTAAATTCGCGAATGCAGAGTCCCGTCTGGAGATCCCAATAGTAGATTGTGTGATTGACGCTACCACTGGCAATGTAGCGACCGCAGGGGCTGAAACTAAAGCCGAGACTATGAATCCCATCGCCGATCGTTTGGAGACAGATCCCTTCTTGCAACTCCCAAATTTTGAGCGTGCGATCGTCACTAGAACTCGCTAGATATCGCCCGTCGGGACTAAATTTAATTGCCCGCACCCAATTGGTATGACCCGAACAAGTCAGTAAACATTGTCCGTCTCGCACACACCACAAGCGAATCTCACCACTACTGTCGCTGGCTGCTAGTGTCTTGCCATCTGGACTATAGGAGATCGCCAACACACTACTAAACGTCTGCGTAAAGGCACAGTCAAGGATCTGGGCGTTGGCAAAATTGACCTGAACCAATTCTATGCCGACCAAATACGCCTGCTGAATTACCAACTCTGAACAGTCCAGATCGGTCAAATCTAATTTGAGATAAGTGAGGAAATTGAGTAAGTTACCAGCAAGATAAGCAGGTTGACGGGAATTAGAAATTCGCCATTTGGCTAGAATTAACCGTAGATGGGTACCGATCTGTTGGGGATTGCCAATACTGGTGCGGAGCCTATTGATCGCGGGTTGGACGATCAGCCGCAATTGAGCTTGGCGCAGATACTCCTTGGCATTGGCTTGGGAAATCGGATGGGTATTGAGCAAGAACGGCTGCTGATCCTCAATTTCAGTACAAATTTGATCGACAAATCGGCTAGTCACATATTCCATCACCATCGGTTGTAACGACCAGTACCGCTTGCTCTGGTCGATTTGTCCCGATCCTGGAAAAATAATGCTGCGGCGGCGGAGAGATTGTAGAACGGTCAATAGGGATGAGTTGACAGTGACTCGTTTTACACTCTTAACGGGTCGATGATCGCCTGGAGTGTGCTGATTCCAAGCCGGATGGAGCAATCCTTCCAAATCGATCATTGGCATCGGTTCTCGGCCGATCGCCAGCCAGTACATGACTTGCTGCTCCTCGACTGTCAGACGTTGCCACTGCTGCTCTAACAGAATATGAATATCAGCAAAACCTAGTTTATGGGATTGTAAGTAAGGAAAAATTTCACTCACATCGCCATCTGCTACTTCTTGGACAGTAGCGGCGATTAGTTGAAATGCTAGTGGATTACCACCACAGTAGCGATCGATCTCAGTCCACTCCAGGGATTCGATCGGCAAACATCCTCGATCGGCAAAGATCTGTTGTCCAGCAGCAGGATCTAATCCTGGCAATACCAATGTTCTTACTTTAGTATTTACCCCTTCTAATTGACTAATTTCAGTCGGCTTTTCTCGACTAGTTAGCAACAGGCAACTCTGATGGTTCATCCGACCTAAAGTTTGAAATAGATCGCCATAGTCAGCATAGCCCGTCCGATATTGGCCGACATGTGCCCCCGATTGGAAGATCGATTCTCCATTATCTAAAACAATGAGACAACGGTACTGCTGACAGATTTCTAATAACAATTCAATTTGACCTATCACGGTCTTGGGAATCGGCTTAGAATCAATCCGATCGAGTTCGATTCCAGCAGTTTGAAGTTTAGGCGTAGATCCCCGAACTGGAGCTATTCCCAGCCTCTGAATCAATTCGGGGAGTAGTTCCTTCAGTGGTGGTGCATTGAGTAAACTGCGCCAAATAATCCGATCAAATCGAGCTGAATCTGTTGAATTGTGGGAATGCGCTGCCGCTTGAAATTGGCGTAATAATTCGATCGAGATCGTTGTTTTACCCATGCCGCCCATGCCCAAGATCGCTACCAATCGACAACGATCGGTCAGAATCCACTGCTGTAGTTGATGGCGTTCTAGCTCTCGTCCATAAAATGCCGAAACATCCATCGCTTGATTCCAGTCAATCCCAGACTGGAACGGCTCTGGTTCAATGGCTAGGAGATCTTCTAGATTGGCAACTGACTCTAATATCTGCTTGAAATTAGCTTTAGTAACTTTAGATTTTGTAGCTGTCCCTAAGATCCGCCAAACTTGGGCACCTACTCCTTTGAGATAGTTTCGATCGTACCCTGCTGATGCTGCAAGGCGGCGATAAGATTGCCCCTGCCAAGCGGCTCTAAATACCATTTGTTGTGGGATACTTAGGTATTTTGGAGACAATAACTCTTTGACAATAGCCTCTGCTCGATCTAATTCCACGGAAGATTAGGGGGTGTAGAAACTATGGATTTTGGTAACGTAATATACTAAAATTCATTACTATTTTCATAATAGAGTATTAATTAATAACTAGTCATTAATTAAAAAAATAATTTTAGCTGTATCGTTAGATACAAAAAATTGAGTTAGCTCAAAAGTGCATAAACACCATTCGATCGTTACCTGAGAATAAATTAGAAGATGAAGACAGACTCTTAATGTTATTTTGCTGGAGATCGATTTTTTGCAACACTGGCGAACTAGAAATAATCACGACTGTTTTGGGTTGCAATTGTCCTGATGTCGAGATCTGATAGGCACCCAGAGGGAGATCGGCAAACTCGTAACTACCATCAGCCTTGGCGATTGTTGTTTTGCGAATATTAATCCTATTATTTAGACCAACTGCCGTTACTTCCACATTGGGAAGTGGCTTCCCTGCCGAGTCAGAGACAATCCCAGAGACTGTATAAATCGGCGTTAAGGGGATGGCAATCGTCGTATAGCTACCAAGGGCAACATTTACCCTGAGCGAGTCAACTGGCTTACCGCCAGCAGCCATCATCCCACTACGCCAGCGAGGAGGGATACGTGCAGAATTAAGATCGATCCGATAACTACCAGGGGGACTGATCACTTCGACTCGATCGGCAAATTTATTGGTCTGACTGGGATTGAGGGGCTTCTGATTGAGCATGACTAGTTGTGGGTGCCAGTAACTTTCCTCACCTGTATCTTGAATGCCATTGCCATTGCGATCAAAAAATGCCTGAATCGCAATCCCGCCACGGGTACGGAGATCCTCTACCCGCGTAGTTGCTGCTTGTTTTCCAGATTGAAAATCAAGGGTAGATTGCAACTCTAATGAAAAACTCTGCCGATTGCTAAGGGCAGAAATCCCTTGATATCTACCGACAAACTGCAAACCTGGAGCCATTGTCATCCCCAATCCGGCATTAAAACCCTGACCAAATCGACTCAAACCATAGCCCAAATCTGCTTGAAGTGGCGTAGACTGATATCGCCACAGCAATTGACCGAAAGTAGTCGGGTTGACAGTAGTTGTGGATTGATAATTGACGGCGAGATTTTGAGTAGTACCTGTAGCTGAGGGCAATCGATAACTAACTTCTGAATTGAGGCTGATCTCATTTCCTTGGAACCCCAATTGCCAGTCATTTTGTTGATGGTTGGCACTCCAGCGCAAGAAAGAGTTGCTATCAAGAGTCCCTTGTACATTACTACTACTATTGGGTGCGAGGCTGAAATTATAATTACCGCCGATCGCCACCCCCGACAAACTATCATACTTACTACTAGCGGTAAATTTAGGCGTAAGCTGCCAATTGACATCAGCACGACTAGAAAACTTATCACTGCTAAAATTGGCACCCAGAGTTGGTGATGGTTGATAATTAACATTGCTCACCAGATCCCATCGCTCCCCAGTCACTGCCGAGATTGAAGCTTGGAGCGGAATCCCCGTTGGCTGCAAAAATACTTCGCCCAAACCTCTTACAGCCAAAGGATCGGCAATTATCCCCGCCCCGACAGTTACAGACTCACTAATTCCCCGCCGATAAGCGGCACCACCCTGTAATCCATCCAACTTCCCGACAAAATCAGTCGGTTTCCGATTGTAATTTGCTCCTGCTGAAGCAATCCATGCCCCAGATCCAGCGGGTAATTGCCCTGGAACCGTCGTAAATGTCACATCGCGGACTTGCGGATCTGCGGTGAGTTGACCCCTGGGATATAGCAGCAGTCGATAACCACTACCGAAGCCCCCTTCCTTGCTCACCACCACATTCTCGAACCGGAACACGCCTGAGCTATCGACCAAAATCTGACCAACAACCTCAGTATTAAAGTCCTTAATCAGCCGCACAACTGTTCCTGGCTGTGCTGTCCCGATCACCGTCCGTCCCAATCGACTGGATTGGAGCCGTTCATTCGGCACGAAATCTCCCCCAGAGAGAGATGACCGTGGCGTAAAATCTTGCCGCTGAATTGTCGTCACGCCCCAGTAGCTACCAGTGGGATTGCCCTGCCTGCGCCAAAATGGACTTTGGGAGCCAGCAATCCAGTCAGCACTAGCATTTTGATTGATTACGACAGCCTCGCTCAATCCCCAAGTCAGGAGGTTTGCTAGTTGGGGCTGATCGACCCGAAGATACCAACTAGATCCTAGAACCGTCCCGACGGCTTTAAATTCTCCCTGAGTATTGAGTTGACTATTGCTCGCACCACTGAGATTGATCCGTTCGCTGACTGCGCTGAGATTAGCTGTAGGTGGATCCACACTCACCAATCCATCTAAACTAACAGTGGGATCTATTTTGCTCGGTTTGGGTGGGTTTTTGGGTAGTGCGTAACTAAATTTGAGGGCAATCTCTTTCTCATCAAATCCAACCTTCAACCCTGGGAATTTCTGCAATTCGCCAATCGTAATTACCTTGCCTAATTGTGGATCGGTCTTGACTTGGATCGGATGTAATCGTAATTGGAGGTAAGGCGATTTCAGCTCGATTTCGCCAGTAGGTAACTGCTGTTGTCCAATCTCTAGTAGCTTGAGCGTAGCATCGAGGGGCACTAACCATCGATCGAAACTAACTGGCTGTTGCTGCTTGTCAATTTCACCTTGCACACTCAATGGCTGTGGTGGTAAATTATTGACGATCGACTTAATACTGGTCAAGACAACTCGATCGGGTACTACTGGGCTTGGAGTATTAACTGGTATTGTAGGTGCAACGATAGGTTCAGTCGCGATCGCATTACTAGTAAATCCACACCATAGCAAAATCCACGCCAATAGATTCAGCTCTTGGCGTAGATATTTGCAGTAATAGAGCGAATTTGAGCGCAAGTGTTCCAAAAATAAAATTCAGTTAGATCCTAGCAGATTCTTTCGATCGTCTTCAATTTAACATCCACCATCCACACTTCGGCTACGCTCAGTGCAGGCCATCCACAATTCACCCACTAAACCAGCTATCTAGTTCAGCACCAGAAAATATAACCTAATAACTTCGATCGACACTAGATGCAAATACAGGCTCGATCCGAATGCCTTCAATACAACTAGGACGTACCAGCAGATACTCGCCCTGAGCATTTTTCAGCGGTACAGTCGTAAAATCTGTAGAACTAGATTTTGGCATTAGCTCATTGCTGTACCATTTTTGAAAATCTTGCATGGTCGGAAAGCGGACTTCCTCCCGATGACCGCCTGAGAGTAGCAAATATACTGCATACTCATTTGCTGCGTTAGCCATAATATTTGATCGCGTTTGGTAGAACTTCTTCATACTGAGTATGCCCAAATCTTGATCGAAATCGATCTTTACTCTGGTTTTTTGCGAAGGTTAATCGCACTCTCCGCTGTCTTGAACAGGTGCTCTACTTGGGGAGTCAGTGCGGTCAGTAGATCTAAGCTATTAGCTATTTACCTAAATCATTTGCAAGTTTGTCTATATTTTGTTACAGTACTTAACGTAAAGAATAGTAACATTTAGGCAAGTTCGACAAAAGTTTATGATCGAACAGAAAATTTTTGAAGACGTATGTAAACATACAGCGTCTCTAGGAGTAAACAGATAATGAATACCGATGAGTTGCTAAGGCAATATGACAGTGGAGAGCGAGATTTTATTCTGGCTGATTTATCAGATGCATGTCTAACCGAACGATGTCTGGCGGCAATTAATCTAAGTCAATCTCACCTGACTAATGCCAATTTATCGGGATCCAATCTGCAACGGGCAAACTTGTCTGCCGCTGTACTGACTAAAGCAACCTTCTGGCGATCGAATCTCAATAGTGCTAGCCTAATGTCAGCTAATCTCAATGAGGCTAATTTAATCAGAGCTACGCTGATCGGAATTGATGCCAATGGAGCATCATTGCGAAAGACAGACTTACGATTGGCCAACTTACAGGGTGCCAATTTGAGTCAAGTAAATCTCAGCGGTGCAGATTTGCGCTATGCGGATTTGACTGGGGTTAATTTACAGGGTGCCAACTTGAGTCGGGCTAATTTCACTGGTGCAAATTTGGCTCAAGCAGATCTACGCGGGGTAATGTTGCACAACGCGATTTTTGAGAATACGGATCTGAGTGATGTTTCGTTAATTGATGTGGATTTGAGTCAAGTCGATCTGCGGTATGCAATTTTAAAGTAGGTGAATGGTGTTTTATTCACCATCCACCAATTCCTAATTCACCAACTGTGTCAAAGTAGCCAGTAACTCTTGTTCCTTAAACGGTTTGGAGAAGTAGCCACTGGCACCGAGATTCATGGCGATTTTGCGGTGCTTGTCGCCACTGCGGGAGGTCAACATCAGAACGGGGATATGCTTGAATGGGGCTAAACCCTTAACGGTGGCGAGGAAGCCGTAGCCGTCCATGCGGGGCATTTCGACATCGCAGACGACGGCTTGGGCTTGGAGACCTGCTTGGAGCTTTTCGATCGCTTCTTGACCATCTTTGGCTTGCTCGACGAGGTAGCCAGCTTTTTCGAGGGTGAGAGCGACAAAGCGACGAACGTTGATTGAATCATCAACGACGAGGATACGGGGTTTTTGGACGATCGTTGCTGTGGATTTGGAGTCGTCATCGAGGAAGTTGAGGGTGGAGATAGCCGATTTCGCAATGGCAAAGTCACTATCAACCCAGCGAATAAATTCGATCGCATCTAAGAGCGGGACAATCCGACCATCACCGAGAATCGTACAGCCAGTAAAGCCTGGCGGCATTTTGAGACTGCCCAGAGGTTGGCGAATGGTGACTTCTTGTTCACCCCAGAATTTATCGATTTGGAGGGCGACGATATCTTGTCCTTGGTCAATCATTAGTACGGTTGGTCGATCGATAGTGGGGATACTCGCAGTAGCTAATTGGGTGGTGAACTCAGGCAGTTGCAAATACTGACTAGGTTGAATCAATCGCACGGTAAAGTCATCCCACTGGAGCATTTTTTGACCAGCGGTACTGATCACATTTTCAGGATTGAGCAGGATGATTTCTTCGACAATGTTGCTAGAAATTGCCAGCCATAGCCCATTGACTTCTACGAGCAGAACGCGAACAACCGAGAGAGTGAAAGGGACAGTGATAGTGAAGGTACTACCTTTACCGAGTTTGGTATCGACAGAGATATCACCACGGAGGGCGCGAATATTTGTCCGCACTACATCCATCCCGACCCCACGTCCAGAGAGATCGGTAACTTTAGCAGCAGTACTGAAGCCTGGTTCAAAGATCAGATCGATTAGTTCATTGTCTTTGAAGTTGGCGATCTCTTTATCGTCCATGCCCATTTTTTTAACTTTGGCACGGATTTTGTCGAGATCGATACCACCGCCATCATCTTTGATCGTGATCACGGTTTGGTTGCCCCGATAGGTTGCACTGATCTCGATCTTGCCTGTGGCGGATTTGCCGTTGGCAAGGCGAGTGGCACTGGGTTCGATCCCGTGGTCAAAGGCATTGCGAACTAGGTGCATCAACGGATCGTTGAGGGATTCGAGAATACTCCGCTCGATCAGGGTGGTACCACCTTTAAGCTGGAAATCGATCGGTTTACTATGTTCGATCGACAGGTTCCGAATGGCTCTAGGAAAGCGATTAAATAGTTCAGATACTGGACGCATCCGCACTTGGGTTAGTCCGGTTTGGAGCTGCTTGGCGGTGCGATTGAGGTCGCGATTGGTGCGCTCGGCATCGTTGAGCTGGAGATCCAAATCTGTGGTTAGTTCTTCGATTTGGACAATCGTGTCCATCACTTCTTGGGACAGGATATGCAGTTCGCTATATCGATCGAATTCTAGTAGATCTAGTTCGCTGGTAAAATCGCTCGATAAGCTGGGATTATTGTGAATTTGAGCAGCGGGATCTTGCTTGTCAACTGCGGATGCGTCGTAGGCTTCGCTGAGATTGAAATTGGATTGCTCTAGCTGTTTGACTTTGAGCTGAAGATTGACAACTAGTTGGCGGAGTCCCTGGAGATGGAGATTGAGACCATTGCGATCGATTGTGAGTTCGCCAAATAAGTCCCCAATCTCTTCTAATTGTTTGGTAGCAACGCGGATCGTTTGCTCGACAACTTGAACGGTAGATTTGGAGTTAGCCGCGCCAGTATTCTCAGAATTATGGTGATGTGACCCATCAAGTACTTCTGGTGCTGCATCGAGAGCACTGAGCAGATCTGCGGCTTCTTGCGCCAGATAATCTACCTTTGGTGTGGGCGTAATATTGAAAACAGCCGAGGATAAATCTTTTTCGGCAATATCAGGGAGGAAACCAGACAACTCGGAGAATAGTTCGGGGATATCGGTATCAAAAGCAAGATCGCCACTGAGATCGAGTCTTTCAAAGGCATCGACTATTTCTGGTGGTTCCACAGCAATTGAGTCTGCTTGGGTATTGTCCTGGCTAAGTGATTCTACACCATGTTCTCTGGTATCTAATTCTGTTAGTTCTGCTAGTGCTAGTTCTTTTAACTCGTCACTGGCCGTAATCGTCGAGAAAGCTCGTGGCAATGAACTGGTAAACTCAGCAAAAGGATCGGCAAGGGTGCTCAAATCATGGGCATCTGAATATGCTCCAAACTGGACTGAATCTGCCATTTGGTCGCCACCTAAATCGGCAATGGTAATGGGCGGATCGATCGCAAAATCTTGGAGATCTACTAGTTCGCGAATAGGATTGGGATCGATCGGATCGAGATTGATATTACTCCCTTCAGGAACTGTCTCAGCTTCACTGATGGCAATAACTGCTGGATCATTGAAATTGGCATCATCACCCCAGCCAGGGATAGTTTCAGCTTCATTGAGATTGAAAATTGGCGCATCAGCTCGATAAAAATCAGGGATTTCTGGCGATTCCTTGATACTGACAATTCCTGAACCTGGAAGTTCAATTTCTTCAGGGAGATTGGCGATCTGACCAATTAATACCAGTGCTTGGGTACGTCGCCATGCCGCAATAGCTAGAGCAGCAATTGCGCGAACTCGATGGGGTTGGGCGGTTAAATGTTGCTGGACTGACTGACATAACGTTGCTAGTGCAGGCAATTCGAGCATTTCGGCTAAACCACCTAACTCCTCGCCAGTAATTACTAATTCATCAAATAAGCTATTAGAATTGTCGCTATCAACAGCCTCTTCTAACTGGGTTAGCGATCGTTCGACTTCAGTTTCAAACATGAAACCGAGAATATCTTCACCAGATTCTGAAGCCAGCATATTAGCCTCATCTTCGGGATTGAACTCCCCCAGTCTGTCACGTAATTGAGCAAATAGGGGATTAACCCGTTCCGCCAACCAAGCATCATCAGCATCTTTGCCCTGACGATTGAGGGTGACAATCTGCCGCAACTTATCAACTGTCCCCAGCATCAGTTGCTCGATCTGAGCATCGGGCGGAGCTGCCTTGCCATACTGGATAATCTTGAAATAATCCTCCAGATGATGCCCAAGACTAGCAAGAGTTTTGTAACCCATCATCGCTGCACCACCCTTGATCGAGTGTGCCGCCCGCAGGAGTCCATCCAACTGCTTATTAGCAACTGCACCAGTACCCAGTCCCAGCAGCCCCGATTCAAGGGTATCTAAATAATCCGTCGCTTCGTCCAAGAATTGGAGTTTGACTTGTTGTTCTTGATCTGAGGTAATCATGGGTTGGCTAGTGGCTAGTTTCTGGTTGCTTGTGGAGTTAGTGAATAGTGAACAGTGAATTAGTACTTGAGGGGATAGTATTTGAGTCAGAAGCTAAGGACTAGAACCCCAAACGCGCTTGGACCTTAAACTCTATTCACTGTTCACTGTTCACTATTCACTGTTTCCCTAATTCCGATCGGCATCAACTTTAAACTTACCTACCGAAGCCTGGAGTGCTTGGGCGATGGTAACTGTTTGTTGGAGCGAGGTGGATACTTGCTTGGAGGACTCGGAGGTCTGGGTGGAGATCAGGGCGACTGCGGCCATGTCTACCTTCACTGCTTGGGAGGTTTCTACTTGATCGATGGTGGCGGTGGAGATCGATTTGAGGAATGTATCCATTTGATTGGAGAGTTCGATAATCTGTTTCAAACTGGTTTTGGTTTGTTCGACAGATTGGGTACCTTCGACTACCTGAGTAGTACTCAGTTCCATTGCTTGAGCTACCGCGCTGGTTTCTCGTTGAATGTTTTCGACGATTTTTTCGATTTCTTTGGTTGCTGCGGCGGACTGAGCGGCTAGTTCACCAACTTCTTCGGCTACGACGGCGAAACCGCGTCCTTCTTTACCAGCCCGAGCTGCTTCAATACTGGCATTGATTGCGAGTAAGTTGGTTTGGAGGGCGATTTGGTCGATCAGTCCAGTTACTTTGGAAATCTGTTGGGAGGATTCACCCAGACGTTTTACTTTCTTGGCAGTTTCAGCGATCGTTTCCCGCAGTTGCAAGATACTTTGAACCGTCCGATCCATCGCTTGACCACCAATTTCGGCGGTGGATGCGGCAGATGTCGCCACATTTGCCGCTAGACGAGCATCTGTAGCTACTGATTGAATTGAAATGGTCACTTTTTCCAGCTTGCTCAGAGTTTGCTGAATCTGGTCTGCTTGCTTTGTCGCAGCATCAGTCAGTAATCGCACATCTGATTCGTTGGCACCAACTGAGCCGTTAACTTGCCCAGCGGCAGTTTTTACGGTAGTTACAATGTCTCGCAGACTTTCAATAATCGAGTTGAAGAAGTCCCCAACGATCGCGATCTCACCATCACTAATTTCTGATCGAACTGTTAAGTCACCATCAGAAGCTCCTTCAATTTCCGTCAATAACCGGAATAGTTCTTGCTGACGATTTTCGTTCTCTTGCTTGGCTGTATCCGCCCGTTTGCCCGATGCTTCCGCTTCGTACTGACTCCGCTCAGTTGCGGCAAATCCACCCAGACAAGCGGCGATTGGCAGTGCAAATTCTTGGAGATACTTAATTTCTGATTCTTGCCACTGATGAATCTGTTTGCAGTGATGAGCAACGATTAGCCCCAGCAAGTTATTACCCTGGAGAATGGGCACGACGAGATTGGACTTAACTTGGAGCTTGGCAAATAATTGTTGATGATCGGCAGAATAGTCACCAGTTGTCACATCATCAATTGCCGTAGCCTGTCCAACCTGATACCCATCAATTAATTCTTGAGCAATGGCAGCATCTTCGATCCGCTCGCCAAAAGCACTAACAATTCCTGGTAAAATTGCTTCCCCAACGATATGACCATCGTAGCCAGGGAAAAAGCGATAAATAGCAACCCGATCAACTCCGAGTTTTAGCCGTCCTTCTTCGAGGACAAAAGCCAGTGGCGTAGCCATTTCTTGGGTAGTTTGAGCGCGAGAAATACTCGATAGTAATTGCTCCCGCACCGCTTTATCTCGTTGTCTGGCAGTATCAAACTGTCCTCGCTCGGAGATGGTAAAACCACTGAGCGAAATGCCGATTTGTTCGGCAAATTTGGTGAGATAGATGCTTTCCCACTCTTGCCAAGCATGAGTCTGTTGGCAGTGGTGAGCGACCAATAATCCTAGTAAGTTACCATTTTGGACGATCGGGACAATCAGATTTGACTTGATATTCAGGCGGGTCAACAAGTTCTTGTGGTCGGGATGATAGTTGCTTTCAACAACACTATCATTGGCAATGATCCGCCCTTTGGCATAGGCAGCTAGGAGTTCTTCGGGAATACAGGGGTCATTGACTTGTTCCGCCATCGCACTGCTACCGCCAGCTCCACAGGATTCTCCGGCGATATAACCGCGATTATCTGCCATAAAGCGATAGACTACCAATCGATCGGCTTTGATGATTTCGCGAGCTTCGATCAGAATTTGCGATAGTGGTGTTTCCAAATCCTGGATTGTCCGCGCACGGGAGATTTCCGCGTATAATTCTGTTCGCTTGGTTTGCTCGGACTGCTCGTTCAATAGTCCTTGAATTTGGTTAGCCATCAAGTTGATGTTGCTACCTAATTTACCCAGCTCATCTTCACTAGTAACTTCGATCCGTCGATTGAAATCCCCTTGCCCAATTCGTTCTACCGCTCTAGCTGCTGCGTCAATTGGTTCTGTTGCTTTCTCGGCAAAAAAGGTTGCTAAGGCGATCGTAAATAAACCCGTAAAACCCGCACCAGCCAGAATAGTCAGGAGTAATCCACTCAAGGTACTATAAGCAACATCTTCATCGATCGATGCCACTGCCACCCAGGGAAGCTGTTGCATCCCTTCAAGTTTAGTGAAGGGTGCCGCACTAAGGAGTTCGGTTCTCGTCCCAGTCCCACTCTTGTTTTCATGTGAGATCAGTCCCCCTTGCTGGGCAGCGACAATATCTGCATCGGCAGGCTGCCCGACGTATCCACCATTGGAACTGATGAATATAATATTACTGCGGGTGTCGAGAATATGGTAGTTTTGACTCTTAGTCACTGAATTTTTCAGGGGTGCTTCCAGTTGTTCGATCGGTGCTCTAGTCCGAATTACGCCGATAATTTGTCCAGTTACAGTATTTTTGATCGGTGCGGCAAAATGGACTACCATCTTACCGCTACTCTCGGAAATTTCGGGTGAGGAGATAACAGTTTTGCCTGTTTTTAAGACTTCTTGAAAATACTTGCGATCGAGGTGATTCCCTAATGTTTTGCCCTTATTTTGACTGATCAAATTACCTTTGAGATCGAAGGCAGCAATACTATCATAAATCTGATAGGTAGTTACATATTGGTCTAAAAGCTTACTTTTAGATTCTGGTGCAGTAGTTGCAAGTAATTTCGGATCGGCAAACACTGGCTGGGCTGCCAGCACTTCTACGTCACCATTTCGGTCAAACACAAAGCGATTGAATTTATCAGCAAGCTCTTCGGCACGCACTTTTTGGGCTTGAACTGTTGATTCTCTAAGTGAGTTATTGATCTGAACGTAGCTCAGTACTCCAATTGCCAGCAGTGGTGTCAGTCCGAGTACGGTTGCTACTAGAGTTCCCTTAGTTTTGAGACTCAGTTTATTCCACTTCGAGGTCGAACGAGGCAGATCCATTGCTAATTGGTCTACTGTAGTCGTGTTAAATTGAGTTGATTGATTAAACTGATTCATAGGTAGATGCTGTAATTTTTATATAATTGATTGGTTTGAAATCACCCCAAAGAGTTAATCATTTAACACTTTTGCATTAACAATTGCTTCTGGATCCAACACCAGTACCAGTTCCTGATTTCGCAAAATCCAGCCATTTAGATAAGGAGTAAAAGCCGGATTGAAACTGCCGATTGGTGAAGAAATTTCGTCCTTAGCAAATCTGGTTACGCCCAGGATCGATCGAACTGCCACAGCTAGGGGTGTTTGCCCGACCTTGAGCAGGGCGACATCATAGCTCTGAACGTGCCTGTTGATCGGCTCTAGTCCAAGAATCTCTGGCAAATCCACCAACCACAACAAGCTGCTGCGACGGTTAAATAAACCCATCACCGCAGAGGGCAAATTGGGTACTACGGACACTCTACCCGCAGGTAAAACGATCGCTTCTTGAGTTTGCAGCATCGGAACAACCGCAGTAGTCTGTCGATCGAGCTGGAGTCGCAAAAACATCTCGCCAGTCGTTTTTCGTTTAGTTGGGGTTAAGGTGCTCATGGGGGATAGGGGATAGGGGATAGGGAATAGGGGCTAGGGGATAGTGTTTCAAGATTAAGGCATAGTAGATATTTGACTTCCGATCGTGGATTTTGCTATTCCCTAATCTCTATTCCCTATCCCCTAATTAGCAACTGACTTAACAGCATTGATAATATCGTCCTGAGAATAAGGCTTGGTCACATAGACATCTACGCCTTGTTTCTTGCCCCATAATTTATCGAGATCTTGATCGCGAGAGGTACAAGCAATTACCGGAATTTTGGAAGTATCGGGATTTCTTTTCAATATCCGACAAAATTCAAATCCGTTCATTCCTTCCATCACTACATCAGTGATCACTACATCTGGCTTTTCTTTGTCTACCAAATTTAAACCATCTTTGGCATTATTCGCTGAGACAACTTGGTAGCCATTATCTTTGAGATATAGAGTCATCAATTTCATTTCTGACGGCGTATCTTCAACTACTAAAACCTTAACCATTTTATTTAACTCTCCCCTGTATTTTTTAATTATTATCTGTCATTAAATGACTGGACACCATTTGGATCAAACCTGATTGGGTAAATGGTTTGGTCATATAGTCAGTCGAGCCAGCCATTTTTGCTTTAGCTCGATCAATAATGCCTGTATTCCCAGTTACCATTACGATTGGAGTCTTTTTAAAGGCTGGATGCTTTCGCAACATTGAGCACAATTTATAACCATCGATCGTTGGCATCCCCACATCTAATAAAATAATGTCAGGATTGATTCGGATGATTTTCATTAAAGCTGTACCCGAATCAACAATTGGAAATACCTTGAAACTATCCCCATCCAAAAAGCGATTTATTTCCCGTAAAATTGTTGGGCTATCATCAACACAAGCAATCTTATAAGTTGTTAGTTGGGCTAAATCTCCAGTTGTAGTTGAACTATGATGATCGGGATTGACTGCTGAGAGAGTATCCGTGACTGATTGGGATTGCTCGTCAAAGCGATCCTTATCCGATCCGGCTGCATACAGCTTGTGTAATCGATCGAATGGTGGCTGGGGTGGGCGCAATCCGACAATCTGGTTACTAATCAACCGATAGAGATTATTGGCAACTGTGAGTTCATCTTGTTTGAGTAGCAGCGATAATTGCCTAAAGCTAAACCCAATCAAAATCTTGCTCAACTTTGCCTTGACATCTGGTGTGAGCAATGGATGTTCGACATTGATCAAATAAGGACGTTGATAAGGCGATTTGATCGCGGGTTGTAATGCTTGCCAAGCTTGCAATTCTGTTTGACATTCTTTCGTAACAAACAAGAAATTGCCACTCCACCAAATTGGGAAAGCTGTTTCTCGTGCAATCAAGTCACTAGTACCTGTAGTCAACAACAGATAAGACTGAAGTACCTCTTTGGTAATATGCTTGACTAACGTACCCGCAGTCTGTTCAGAAATGTGTCCCTGAGCGATCAACCAGCGAATTGCCTGATAGTCCAAACTTGGATAAGTAGCCTCCAAATTTGCCTCTTTCAACTGATCGCGCAAATCGGTGTAAACCTGATTTGCTAAGACAATCGGACTAATCCGCCGCAGATGTTGTTCGAGCCGCTCGATCGGTTCAAGGGAATGATTCGCATAAAATAGCTTACCTTCGTAAAAGTAAAGTAACCACACCACATCATTGGACGTAATGCGTAAACAACCTTTTGCTTGGGAAGTCGCTAATTGCTCTAACAACTTGATCGGGTTTAACGTTCTTTCGGTATCAGCAACGCTGCTAGAACCTTGATTCATGGCTCGAACTCATGGCTTAGTGGACAAGGGGTGGGACTTAAAATTGAAAATTCAGAATTAATCTATGTCCTCTACCTATATTTCCCCACTAGGATGGAAAGATCGACATTTGTCAGAATAGTCTTAGGTTTTGTCAGAAAATTGATGGTAGGGGCAATCTACACACGGGTTTTTACTAGAGCGTTGGGTTCGGTAGTCGATATTTGCCGATCAAGTTGGGCGAGTTTGATTACCTACGGCAAACTACGCCAACGATGAAAACTTGGGCGTTGCTGAATTGGAGTATGAAATAGATAGTGATCGGGTTGGGAGATAGAAGTTGCGAATTAGAGAAATTGGTGTGTTGCACAAACCGAAAACCATACCTGAATTCAGCAACGCCAAAACTTGCCCTTCCGATCGATAACATTCATGATGGTACCGACATGAAATAATAGTTAGGCAATAATCAACAGATCTATCTACCCCTTCCAGATCTGCTCTAACACATCTGAAGGTGGAATATCCGCGATTTTACCCGTCCGAGATTTGATTGAGATCGATCGACCATTACTAGGTAGTAGTTTAGCGGGATCGCTGGGGCCAAATAACGCGATCGTATAAGTACCAACAGCTACAGCCAGGTGCATCGGCGCACTATTAGTACAGAGCATCAAGTTTGCCCCAGCGATCATTGCTGCGAGTTTGCCAATATCAGTCGGACTAATTACTTTGAGATCGGGACAGACAGCCAAGAATGAATCGATAAACTTGCCATCATCAGGGCCTTTAATGATGACTACGGGTATATTTGGTTGACGAGTCTGCAAATCCTTGATGATTTGTTGCCACTGAATTACTGGATAAATTTTGTCAATCCCCAGTTTTTGAGACAGTTGACTTGCACCACCGTGGATCAACACATAGCCACTATCCTTAATGCCCAGTCGCTGCTGTTCGGCTTCTGCCCAGTCAATATCTGCTTTCGGAACATTTATGCTCAAATCAGGGCAAGGAGCGGTTATGCCCAAACCTGTGACCAAATCGTGATACATCTGGGCCGCATATTGGTCGAGATTGAGCGTCACCGGATTGGAAAGAAATAACTTGCTAACGCCAGTATCAAAACCAATTCTGACTGGAATACCTGTCAGCCACAGCAGGAAACCAACGCCAAATCGTCTACCCAAAGACATTGCCACATCGTACTCTTGATCGCGCAGAATACCTAACAAGTTTCCCCAATCAGCGGGACCATTTACATCTTTGAAGTCGAACGAAATTACCTTGTCAACAGACTTGGAAACGCGATATGCTGCCGTCGCTCTCGGTTCCACGACGACATCTATTTCTGCCTCTGGGTAACGTCCTCTGAGATTATCGATTGTGGGGAAGAACAGGATTTGATCGCTAATTCCACCAGGGACAAGAGCCAGGATACGCATTTGTACTCAAGTTACTGCTGTTTGTACGATCGATTCTAGCAGTAATCGGGACTAGCTTGTTGCTAAAGACACTAATTTGCTAACTACTTGTCGAATTCCTCAGGTACACTAGAAAGAAGGCAGAACTGTATCAAAATAACTATGATCCAACGTCGTAACCATTCTCACTTTGACTCGATCCAAATTGCTTATCGGGCAGAGGAACTGATTGGCGCAGCTTCTAATCGCTATAAAATCACTGTACAAGTAGCAAATCGTGCGAAAAAACGCCACCGCTATGAGTCGGAAAATATCGACGATCCTTCAATCAAACCCGTCATGCGCGCCATCATCGAGATGTCTGACGAACTCACTCAGCCAGAGATTTTGGGAGATTAAGTAATATAATCGTAGGGTGGAGTGGATAGATTCTTGCAACAATTTTGGTGCGCTATGCAGTTACCGAAGATAGGCTACCGCCAGCGAAGTAACACACCCTACATTTATGGATAAAGTTTTAAAATCTGGCACTGGATGGCGAATCGGTTGGAATCCAGCAGGAGAATATCAAGGATTAGTTGGTGGCGACGATTGGGCATTTGAACTAACTAGTACCGAACTTGCTGATTTCTGTCGCTTACTAGGGCAATTAGTTGATAATATGCGATCGATTCAAGCAGAATTGATGGACGAAGAAAGTATCGATTGTGAAGCTGAAAGTGAATTAATTTGGATGCAGGTATCAGGATTACCAAGTAAATATAACTTGCGATTGATCTTAAATACTGGACGTAGTTGTGAAGGAAATTGGGCGGCTGAGATCTTACCGGAGTTAATTACTGCGGTTGACAGTGTGAAGTTTTTTTGATGGTATTTTGCCTGTCAAGCAGATTCTGTATTAGTTTGGATGGCTTTTAATTAGGTTTTAGGCTTTAGAAAAGATCGACGTAGTTCGCTAATTGCCACTCCAGTACCTTTTTCTCTAGCAGTTGTGAAACAACTATTGATCGTTTCTTGGATCACAATATTCGGAAAATAGCGACTAGCTTGGCTGATTTCATACTTATCCGCAACTAACTGATAGATTTTTAATTGACACTTTTTAAATAGCCATACTTCTGGGACATTAAAAGGCAGGAAATCTAGTTCTGATGTGAAACTAGTCACGTCAATTTCAATCGCCAAATCTGGTGGTAAATCGACTTTCCAATCGATCCGATCCTTACCTACTGCGGCTTGCCAATTATCGATATAAAAACAATAATCTGGCTCAATACCGCCCACATCTGGCAGTTCCATCGTAATCGGCGTAAATGCCTCGTAGTTACGATCTTGACTCTCTAGAATAACTTCGACTATTCTAGCTATCAGATGTGCTTCTCGTCCGTGTCTGGGTAATGGACTCATCAATAAAATTTCTCCATGACGATAACGTAGGCGGGGAATTGAGCCATCGCCCCGACTATCCCGGAGTTGACAAAAATCTTGCCACGAACCAGGAATTCGTAGTACTGAACCAGGTGGAATTGAAATGCGATCTGCCGAAACAACTGCGTACACGATCGAAACTCCTTAATTAGTTGATAATTGATAATTGATAATTGATAGCTAGGTTATGAGGATAGAAGTGTAGAACCCTTATTTTCGTTAAGGTGAGATGATCTAATTATAACAAGCCTGAATCTAGCTAATCTGGCGATCGATTGTGGATCCATTTCCACCATTGAGCGAGGGAGCGCACTAAAACTAATGGTTTCAGTTCAGTTGCATTCCGAGCTAATAGATCCTGAACAATCTGAAATGCAGCATATTGCAATCCGAGAAAACTATCTACAGGTGCATAATAATTACCTAAGGTAATCGAGCCAGATGCGTAGATTTTACCTGTCTGATTGGCCATTTCTACCAATTCAAAATCAGGTGTAACTGTCAATCTACCGAGGTGATTGATCGGTAAATTATATTGCTGGACTAAATCTTGGAGGAGTGGACTTGCCATAAT
>JAJAYU010000325.1 GCA_026786125.1 Chamaesiphon sp. | reverse complement strand
TTCCAGGTCAATCACGGTGAAATATTTGCTCTACTAGGGCCGAATGGAGCAGGAAAAACTACCACCATACGCAGTCTATGTACTCTGGCAAAGCCCGATAGCGGCTTGATCGAAATCGGCGGTGTTTCTGTCCTCGAACAGCCCCGCGAAGCCAGGAAAAGGCTAGGATATGTCGCTCAGGAAGTCGCCCTCGACAAAATCCTGACAGGTCGAGAATTGCTCGAACTCCAAGCCGCACTGTATCATATTCCCAAGCGAGAAGCCAAGCAACGGATCGAGGTGCTACTTGAAGTGCTAGATCTACATAGCTATGCCGACAAAAAAACAGGCACCTATTCTGGGGGTCTAAAGCGGCGTATTGATTTGGCGGCAGGGTTGCTACATCAGCCAGAAGTGCTGGTACTAGACGAACCAACAGTAGGATTGGATATTGAAAGTCGGGTAGTTGTGTGGGACTTTTTACGCCAGCTAAGAGCGAGTGGGACTACGATCATCATTACCAGTCATTATCTCGAAGAAGTGGACGCTTTAGCCGATCGAGTTGGTATTATCGATCGAGGATTGGTTATCGCCGAAGGTACGCCATCTACACTGAAAAATCGCTTAGGTGGAGATCGAATTACGCTCCGAATTCGGGAATTTACACCGCCTGCTGAAGCGGAAAAAGCGAGGCATCTACTCAGCGAATTGCCTTGTGTGCAGGCGGCGATTGTTAATCCCAATCAAGCTAACGCGCTTAATTTAGTAGTTACACCAGATCCCGACGTACTAATGACAATTCAGCAGTCATTAAAAGCAGCCGAATTACCCATCTTCGGAATCTCCCAATCCCGACCTAGTTTGGATGATGTCTATCTAGCCGCCACAGGTAAAACCCTGCTAGATGCCGAACTCAGTGCTGCCAGTAGTCGCGATCTCAAAGCAGAGAAAAAACAAAGTATGCGCTAGTTAGTGAAGTAATTTGCTGCTTGGGTATACTATCAACAGAAACAGAACTCGCATCCCCGTCTCCCAGTCCCCCCGTCTCCCAGTCCCCCAGTCCCAACTCCCACAACCAGATCATGAGCGGCACTATCAACACATCTGAACCTGTAAATGTCCAAGCCAAAGACATCTATAGATCGCGCGAACCACTATCATCAAATGGGTTCGCTGACTTTATCCAGGAAACCTTAGCCCTGACTAAACGGCTATTTATCCAACTGCAACGTCGTCCCTCGACGCTGGTTGCAGGGATTGTCCAGCCGTTGATGTGGTTGCTGCTGTTTGGTGCCTTATTTCAAAACGCGCCACAGGGTATGATGGGCAATGACTTGAGTTACGGCCAATTTTTGGGTGCGGGATTGATTGTTTTTACCGCTTTTGTGGGAGCATTAAATGCTGGCTTACCTGTGATGTTCGATCGAGAGTTTGGCTTTCTCAATCGGTTACTAGTTGCGCCCCTAGCTTCTCGTTATTCTATTGTCGCAGCTTCGGCAATTTATATTGTGGCACTCAGTTTTGTACAGACAGCCGCAATTATTGGCGTAAACGCGCTGATGGGTGCAGGCTTGCCCAGTATTGCAGGTTTAGGGATTATTGCACTGATTATTTTATTGTTAGTACTCGGAGTGACAGCTTTGAGTTTGGGTTTGACTTTCGCGCTGCCTGGACACATCGAGCTGATTGCAGTGATTTTTGTCGTTAACTTGCCATTGTTGTTTGCAAGTACCGCCTTAGCACCATTGGCATTCATGCCCCAATGGTTGCAAATAGTCGCCTGTCTCAATCCGCTGACTTATGCGATCGAACCAATCCGTTACTTGTATACTCATCCTGAGTGGAATCTGAGCAGTATCGTACTTCAGGCAAGCTGGGGCGATGTCTCCTTTGGCACGTCCCTGTCGATTTTAGTTGGGTTTGCTCTACTCACCCTCACAGCGATTCAACCCCTACTCAAGCGGCGTTTAGCCTAATCTGAGGAACTATTCGATCAATTTAGACATCTTAATCTATAAGGATTCACAGACTCTTTATTTATCAAAAAAAATGAAAATATTTATTAAATCATCCTGGCTTTTACTCAGTTTATCACTAGTTTTAATTCCTACAATTGTCTCAGCTCTATTTGCAAATAGTGATGGTGGCGATGTGTTCAAAAGAGCAGCGACAGGCGATACAGGTGGGTTACTAAACTTGCTCAATCAAGTCCAGCTAAATGGCAAGATTAATCCTAACGCTAGTAGTGAGCAGCGGGAGCAAATCAAATCGGCAACCGAAGATTTTCGAGCACTTCAAATGCAAGCATTGCAAGAACGTAACAAGAAAACAATCGTGACTCCAGTTGTTGCTCCAAGTAAGTAATGAGCGGTGGATGGTGAATGGTGAATGGTTAATGGTTAATGGTGAACACAGCTTAGACTCTGGGCGGACATACTTCTCTCAAAGTCGAAGCTTCGCCCCTAGAGGTTAATGTCAAACATAAAGTCTAAGTACTAGCGTTTGGTGATGAGAATGCTGTAGATAAAGAAAGTTGAAATTGCTAGAAAGATTAATCCTAGTAATATACCACCTGGAAAGAAAGTAACAATCCCAAAACCTCTGAGTAAGTAGACTAAAATACTCAGACCGAGACTAATGCTAAAAAGATAGGAAAACTTCTGAGTTAAAGGCATATAATAGTGACTAATCTGTAAATTTTAGTTGGCATATTAATGAGTCTCGATCGCCAGAACCTCGATTCCTTTCAATTACTCCGCCGGATTGTACTGGGAATACTGACTGTATTTGTCTTGTACAAACTGATCTTCTCATTAATCGGCACGATCAATCGACCACAGATTCAGGGCAAATTCGAGCTGTACCAAACCAATCTTGTGCTAGTAGCGTCTGAGTGGAAACCTACGGCAGAGTTGGAAGGTTTGGGTGCTTTACAGACAGCAATTATCGGTACAGATTTTCTCAAAGCAGCCAGTCAACAATATGAATCTGCACGAGCAAGCGATGTTCAGGCAATTGATAAGCTTAAACTTAGTTTATCAGATCTAGCAACCGGATCGACTGATCGAGATCAACAATCTGCCGCCATCCAAACCAAATTAATTGACAAAACAATATCCTCTGCCCAGCTTGAAATCGACAAAATAGATTTGCGAATTGGGATTTTGCAAGCAGCAAGTAAACAACCAGAACAAGCAATTAAAACTTGGCAAAAGGTTGGAGCTATCTCTGGACAATCTACGTCAAAGCATATTGCCGCATCATTAATCGAGATCTGGAAACAACCATCAGAGATCGATCGCAATACCGCACCCCAAATTGCCGCAGAAATTAACACTAACTTTGATGGTTGGTTTCGCGATCGAGTCCAAGCTCAATTATATACAGACTTAGGCGACAAAACTGCATTAGCCAGTCTCCTGCAAGGGGAACAAATCAAAGCACAGAATGCCTTAATCAAACTAGGACTAAATACAGTCCCCAGAATATTGATCGGACTCAGTGGTGTGGGCTTAATTGTCTTCTTTATAGTTAGATTTATTATTCTGTTGATTCAACGTCAAGCAAATCAATCAATCTCAGATGTCCTGTTCGCAAATATCAATACACAGTGGAAATCGCCGTGGGATTGGGAAATTGTGTGGCAAGTATTTATGTTAGG
This sequence comes from Chamaesiphon sp., assembly GCA_026786125.1. Lineage (GTDB taxonomy): Bacteria > Cyanobacteriota > Cyanobacteriia > Cyanobacteriales > Chamaesiphonaceae > Chamaesiphon. The sequence continues at coordinate 2,278 of JAJAYU010000325.1, read as the reverse complement.
CTTCTTTTTCGTTGGTCAGTTTTTACTCCCATTCGTATTTAGTGCTTTCGTCAGTCCTGGCTCCTTGACAATGCGTGGACAGGGAATTTATGTATTTGCTAGTTATGCCTTGATGTCTAGCTTGACAATTGGCGTACTATATCTATCAATTAAATCTTACTTACCTCTACCACTAGATTGGTTTAAATTTAACTGGAAATCCAATTGGTTACTGTGGGGGATTGGGGGTTATTTAATTGCCACACCAATTGTAATTGTTGTTTCGATCCTCAATGAGAAAATTTGGCAAGGACAAGGCGGTAGTAATCCATTGCTCCAAATCGTGCTTGAAGGCAAAGATTCGATCGCACTACTGCTATTTTTCCTCACGGCGGCAGTTGCAGCACCACTGTTTGAGGAATTCCTATTTAGAGGATTTCTCCTACCTTCATTGACTCGCTATGTACCTGTGTGGGTAGCGATTTGTTTAAGTGGTTTACTATTTGGCGTTGCTCACCTAAGTCTGTCCGAAATCATTCCTCTAACAACCCTCGGAATCATCCTGGGCATCGTCTATGCCCGTACCAAAAACCTCCTAGCACCGATGCTCTTGCATAGTCTATGGAATAGCACTACTTTAATTAGTTTGTATATTTTAGGTAGCGGTAATTAGTTGATAATTGATAATTAATAGCTAAGTTATTAAGATGGATATTTAGTGCGCGGATCTGTAGGTTGGGTTGCGGATGCGCGTACGCCCTAGTTTCCCGACGGATTAGCGAAAAGTGCGGTCTTGGGGTTTCCCCAAGTGGAGCACCTTTTCAAGACAGCGCACCAAGTAGAAGAATGTTGGCGGAGCCTCTCCTTCAGGAGACAACCCAACGCGTTCGATTCAACTATTCTCAGGGACAATTCGCAGTTTATAAGTCGTTTTAACCTGAGCATTTGCAGGAGTTTTGCCAATGAACTTCCAGCGGAGATAATTATAATCAGTCTCAGGGACTACTTGTTTGCCGATAGTCGGCTTGGCAGAGAATGTTTTGCCACCATCAATACTAAATAATAACTCAGCACCATCGATCGCTATTGCCGAACCTTTGACATACTCAGTGCCCTTGGGAATCGGTTGTTTTAGCACCAGATTTTTGAGCGGACAACGACTATTGTTTTTAGCAATAACTGTGTACATAATGATATCACCATGCTTCACGGATGCCTTGCCAGAGATCGCTTGAAAACTAGAGATATTATTCTTCATCATCACCTGCTTGTCCGCCTTGAGTGTGAGCGTGACTAGCTTAGATGCAGGCAGCGGATCGACACAAAGTTTCGGCTTAGAGATCCTAGCCTGGACTGGAATTTGTGGAGTGAACAACGTAGTTGAGATCATTCCAATCCCAGCAAGAATGACGATCGAGAACTTGGACATGGTAATCTGTAGTAAGGCGATGATGTGAGCTATGTAGATTGAGACGATCGAACAGTCAGAAAGTTGCCCAACTAGTTTCAGCAACAAAATGACAGTGAATCAGCTTCATTTTCGGTTAGCTGTAAGTTTCTGACCTCATAGGGACTCTTTTTGACAATCCGATCGGGCGCAATCGTGGTCGAACCTGATATTCTAGAGACATATTGCGAAGCTGCGATGCTCTTTTCAGAGAAGCTTAGCCCACAAATGAATTGAACTGCGTCACCAATTATAGACAATGACTTTAGACTGGATTAGCCCCGCCGAACGCCTCCAATCCTTGCCCCAATATGTATTTGCTCGGCTGGACGAACTCAAAGCCAGTGCTCGCAGTCAAGGGATAGATCTGATTGACTTGGGCATGGGCAATCCAGATGGTGCCGCGCCTGCTCCGGTAATTGCGGCAGCTAAAGATGCCCTAGACGAAGCGTCTAATCACGGCTATCCCCCATTTGAAGGGACTGCCAACTTTCGCGGCTCGATCGCCAACTGGTATTATCGGCGTTATGGTGTCACCCTCGATCCTAATAGTGAAGCCTTACCTCTGCTCGGTTCTAAGGAAGGCTTGGCACATCTCGCCCTCGCCTATATCAATCCTGGGGATACCGTACTAGTCCCCAGTCCATCATACCCCGTCCACTTTCGAGGACCTGCGATCGCGGGTGCTCAGATTCATAACATCATCCTCAAACCGGAAAATGATTGGGAAATCGATCTCAATGATATCCCCGTAGATGTTGCCCGCAAAGCCAAAATTCTCTTCTTTAATTATCCTAGCAATCCCACAGGCGCAACTGCACCACGCTCCTTCTTTGAAGATGTCGTCGCCTT
>JAJAYU010000324.1 GCA_026786125.1 Chamaesiphon sp. | reverse complement strand
TGTGCTCCTCGTGACATGTCTGCTCAAGCTCTGGTTGAGTACAATGCGTTACTCGACTACACGATCAACTCCCTTTCTTAGTTTGGGGTTGATTCAGATTTTCTGAGTCAGAAAGGGGTTCTCGATTTGTTGCTTTGCCTGGTGGTTGAGCGATATTTCGAGAGCCTCTTTTGTATGTGGGTGACGAAACCCGCCCGTAGATAAATCACGGGCTGATAGAGAAAGTCTACTGAAGTAGACTAATTTATTGTCACTATAAAAAAGTCTCCCAGTCCGTTAAAACGGACTTTTGCCGTTAGCCCGCACTTTAGTCGCGGGTGGTTGAAGACGAAGCACTAAGATTTCAACCAGCAGTTTCAACCGATGTCGGATTTAGTAAAAATGCTGCCGAACGGATGGCAGTGGCTTCAGATACTTGAATAGGGATGAGTTCGATCAAACTATCATGAAGTAAGAAATCCCGAACTTTGAGATTGTCACCGCTATTAAAAGTAGTCTCATAAAACACCTCCCGAATTCCGGCAGAAATGATGATTTTCAGGCAAGATAAACAGGGTTCTAAAGTCACATAAATACTCGCTCCACCCGTTGCAATACCGTGTTTGGCAGCTTGAGCGATCGCATTTGCTTCTGCATGTACCGATCGAGAAGGAAGGGTCTTACTGGCGTTGCAAGCACTCAGTTCAGGATAACAATAGCCCTGAGTCGTACAATGTGCCGAACCAGATGGCGAGCCGTTATATCCTGTTGATAATACTTGACGATCTTTGACAATTACCGCACCAACAGGAAAGGCTAAACAGGTATATCTAGTGGCGGTTAGCTTCGCCAGCATCATGAAATATTCGTCCCAAGTTGGGCGAGAAGAAATGTCGTACATGAATTGGTGGATGGTGGATGGTGAATAGTGAATAGTGAATAGCTCGCACTGAGCGTAGCCGAAGTGTGGATGGTGAATTGCTACCACCATCAATATTTAATGATACTAAGTTCTGTAGTTCTGTAGGGTGGGCAGTGCCCACCATCTAGGTTTAAAGATTCTCCCCTAGTTTTAATCCAATCTTTTATTAATAGATTATTAATTGCTTTGGTGTGTAAATTTCAAAAGTAAATGGTTTTTGTCCCGCCATTTTATCAGAGAAACTCTTTTCAAACTGCTTGGGAAGATATGGCTCAAATCCTATATTGATCGAGTCTAAATTGCGCGGAAAGAATGTATCGCAATCATAGCTTTCTTCCAGGCGAGAAAGATAGACAATATCAAGATCAATTAGATCGAGAACTTGCTGATATAGGTTAGCTCCACCACAATAAAATACTTTAGTATCTTTGGCTAATTCGATATCACCACAATGCAGATCGGTTGTAAAAGTTAGTTCTGATGTGGGATATTTGTCTGCGAATTTATCTTTGTATTCAGCCGCCGCTGATGTGACGATGATATTTTGTCTACCCTTCAAAGGTAGTTTATCTCGATCAAACATTCCATCAAAAGTTTTTCGCCCCATGACGATCGTATTGCCCATCGTTAGATTCATAAAGAGCTTGAGATCTGCGGGATAATGCCACGGCATATATCCATCCTTACCGATCCCGCCATCTCGATCGATCGCCGCAATCAAAATTTTCTGAGTCATATTATTGTCCTAAACTGCTACAGGTAATTTAATAAACGCGCCGTGTTGATAATTGACTAATTGAATCCGATCAATATCATCATAAGTCAATTCAAACATCGATCGATCGCCCAATTGACTCAAATCTAGCTGGGGTAAATCATAAGCTTCACGACTCGCTGCCTGATAAGGTTCGATATGATCGACATATACATGAGCATCGGTAATCGAATGATAAAAATCACCTGGGGTGAGATTAACTTCCCGACAAATTAGTAATAATAGTAACGAATAACAAGTGAGATTAAACGGATTGCCCACACAATGATCTGATGATCTTTGTTGTAGATGCAAGTTTAATTTACCGCCCTGATAATTTAGTGTAAAACTATGATGACAAGGTGGCAATTTACTGACGGTTGCATTGGGAGGATACCAAGCAGTGATGTGCAGTCTACGCGATCGAGGGTTGCGTTTTAGCTCATCAATTGCCCATCTTAATTGATCAAAACAGGGCAAAATAATGTTCTTTTCAGCATCGATAACTAGATCGTGTCGATATTTACTATCAGTTAGATTAACTAGTGATTCACCATCACAGAGATAGTTGCTCTGATCGCGCCGAATTGGAGCGGTGTAATCGGGAACTGGATAGTATCGCCAAAACCGACCATAGGCAGTTTCGAGATTGCCATCGGCATCACTCCACGCATCCCAGATTTTCGTATGCTTTTGGAGATTGCGAATATGTGGTTCGCCGGATAGATACCAAATCATTTCAGTAACTAAGCTCCGCCATTGAATCTTTTTGTGAGTCAAAATGGGGAAGGCTTCTACGGTTACAGGTAGTCGATAACTCAATCCAAATAATGAGACTGTATCGGTTCCGGTACGGTTAGTTTCTCGTGTTCCTTCGGTGAGGATTTGATCGAGAATTTCTAAGTATGTTTTATCAACAATATTCATGAATTAGTGAAATTAGAAATATTTCCATTTTTATCGATAACCATAGACCTTTGGGTACCCACGGGTTATCGCTACACCCCAGTATGTCCGAATCCACCCTTCCGTTCACCAACAGTAGTCAGCTCATCTACTACTCGCTCCTGCGCCACACAGACCTCTAGAAACATCACCTGAGCGATTCTAGCACCATGACTGAACAGATGTAGATCGCGACCATGATTGATTAGCCCCACACCCACCCAATCGGGATAGTGTTCATCAACGATACCTGGGCCATTAATTACTGTAATCGAATTTTTGCACGCTAAACCACTGCGGGGACAGACTAGCATCGTAGCAATTTTATCTGGCTGATCTGTACTCAAACCCACCTTGAAACCAGCATTGATAATTTTTTGTTCACCTGGTGCCAAGATGAAGAATCGTAATTGTGATTCGTGTTGCTGTAGTAATTCGATCGATAACTTTTCTGTGATTTGCTTACCGTTAATATATAGATTACCTGTGGGATATTCATGTAAGAAATCAGCCCGAATTGCCTGCAAAGACTCCAGGAAATTGATATCGGAGACAGATGGCAAATAAGCTTTTATATCTAGAGCCGCAGCCCTGTCTACGGCTCTTTGTGGTCTGAAATCTAGATCTGCTAGAACGTATTCAACTGAAATCACACTGTTACTCTCGAATCGATCAAAACTTTACTAACCTATCTTGCCATGCTTGTGGAGTGAAACTATCTATTACGAAATTGAGATAAAAATCAACCAAAATATATTAAATCTTTGAGAAGATATGTTAAGCAATTTAAACTCCAGATCGAATTGTAAATTTTTGGCCATTTCACTCAAAACTTAGTTAATAATGCTAGACGTAGCAGAAATCATTATATAAATTCATTCTCGTTCAAGACCACATCACAACGTATTGGAGACTAGCAGAGCGTGAAACTAGCAGTATATGGCAAAGGTGGGATTGGCAAATCCACCACTAGTTGCAATATCTCAGTCGCTTTAGCAAAACGCGGCAAAAAAGTATTACAAATTGGGTGCGACCCAAAACACGATAGTACTTTTACCCTGACAGGGTTTTTGATTCCGACGATCATTGATACACTTCAAGAAAAAGACTATCACTATGAAGATGTCTGGCCTGAAGATGTTATCTACAAAGGGTTTGGTGGCGTGGATTGCGTCGAAGCTGGTGGGCCTCCCGCTGGTGCTGGTTGTGGTGGTTATGTAGTAGGAGAGACAGTTAAGCTGCTCAAAGAATTAAATGCTTTTGACGAGTACGACATTATTTTATTCGATGTACTTGGCGATGTGGTGTGCGGTGGTTTTGCTGCACCTCTAAACTACGCCGACTACTGTTTGATTGTGACTGACAATGGTTTTGATGCTTTATTCGCTGCAAATCGGATTGCTGCGTCGGTACGGGAAAAAGCCCGGACGCATCCACTCCGGTTGGCTGGGTTAATCGGCAATCGGACTTCCAAGCGGGACTTAATCGATAAGTATATCGAGACAGTGCCAATGCCTGTACTGGAAGTGTTACCACTGATTGAAGATATTCGGATTTCTCGTGTCAAGGGTAAAACCTTATTTGAGATGGCAGAAACCGATCCTTCATTACAATATGTCTGTGACTACTATCTGAACATCGCGGATCAGATTTTGGCGTTACCTGAAGGTGTTGTGCCCAATGATACGCCAGACAGAGATCTGTTTGCGCTGTTGTCTGATTTCTATCTCAATCCAGTTGAGCCGAAAGCGCAGGATGCCAGCGAGAAAGTAGATCTGATGATGGTGTAGAATCCGGAACCCACCCCGTCGCTTCGCGCCACCCCTCCGAGGAGGGGAATTAAATACAAGGCGTTTCCTACAGATCTCGAATACTCACTCTCAACTCAATTCCCCTCCTCGGAGGGGTGCCCCTTGTGGGTGGGGTGGGTTCCGGTTCCGCAGCCAACAAATTAAAAATTTTTAGAAGGGAGAATATAATAT
>JAJAYU010000323.1 GCA_026786125.1 Chamaesiphon sp. | reverse complement strand
CTTTAGCAGCACCAAAATTCAGCATTATTAAGCAATAATGAAAGATTGGCTAGATATGCCGACTAGCATAGGTTCTACCTATCAATATCAGACTTTCGCAGGAGGTCTAATGAAACCCAACACACCCAGCAATTGAACCCAATCCCCCAGTCTCCCAGTCTCACTTCACTGGAGCCGGAGCAACCGGAACAACCGGAGCAACTGGCATAGGTGTCGCTGTAGGGGTAGAGCCAATCAGATTTACTTCTAATCGATAGTTACTGGTAGCGACTCCAGTAGGGGGGACGATTTCGATCCGATACTCGTTAGCTGTGGTAATGACACCCTGCCAATTAACAGTACCTTTGGCGACAGTATCTACCCCTGTGGGGCTGGTTGCGAGGACATTCATCGTCGCTCCTGCTGGAATACCAATCAACGTCGTTTTAAGCTGTTGTCCAGCCGCAGGAGTCAGTCGAAAAGCGATTGGTTGGGAAGAATTTAGCACCCCTTCTTTGATCGTTGGCTTGTCTACTTCTACCAGCAGCGTCTCGGCAATATCAGATGTTGCTGGAGTAGTTGCTGGCGGTGGAGTTGGATCTACAGGGATAACTACTGGTACGGTTGGACTAGGTGGAGCTGCTACAACTTCTGGGGCAGGAGTAGTGGTAGAAACAGTCGGTGGTTGAGACTTAGTACTATTATTTGGTGTGGTAATTGACTTACTCACCAAAAAGAGCGGGATTAGAATAAACAACACTGTTGCCGCTGCTGCTCCGAGTCCAACCCCCCAGGGGGTATTTAAGATGCCCCGTAGTGGATTTTGGGGTGGCTGGATGTTGCTATTCCTGGAACTAGAGGTAACTGAGGTGGTTCTACCGGCGCGGGAAAGTGGTACTGCAGTGGAGCTATTAATACCTGTGGCAGGGCGATTGATCCCAGTCGAGGGGATAAAGCTACCGCTCTGCTCTGTTGCTGTGCCTACAAAATCTGACACAGATCGCAAAGCTTGCAGCACTTCAGTCGCTGATTGGTAGCGGCTATTTGGTACTCGACTGAGCATTTTATTAAGAATTTTGGCAAACCAAGGCGTGAGCGTTGGTACCCATTGATGCCATTTCCAAGTCATGGTGCTCTTATCAATCAGACTTTCGGGCTTCCGTCCAGTCATCATCACCACTACCGTAACTGCGAGGGCATACAAGTCGCTATTGGCATAGGCTTCGCCAGTTTGGAGTTGTTCTCCAGGGGCATAGCCTGCTTTCCCCACCGTCGTTCCTTGGTGAATTTGGGTAGATACTTCCAGTTGTGTAACTCCAGCTTTTACCACTCCAAAATCAATCAGAACTGGTAGCTTATCTCGATCTCGAAAAATGATATTGTCAGGAGAAATATCGCGGTGAATAATCCCCATTCCGTGAATGTGGGTGAGCACAGGCAACATATCTTGAAGAAATTTAACTGCCTCAGCTTCTTTGAAAGTTTGATTATTCTTTAATCGATCGCTTAAAGATCTAGCGACTGTTTTACCTTCTGCATACTCCTGCACTAAAAAGAGGCGTTTTTGCTCTTCAAAGTTGGCACGGAATTTAGGGATTTGGGGATGATTAATTTGGTACAATACTTGAGCTTCGCGCTGAAATAACTCTTTAGACTTTTTGAGTGCATCTCGACCGCGATCGTTGGGACTAAATTCTTTGAGTACACACATCTCATCAAAACAACCAGTGTCTTGCGATAAATAAGTGCGCCCAAATCCCCCCTGACCTAATATTTTGGTCACGCGGTAACGCTGTTGAAGCAATGTTCCCAATGGAATTGGTGGTTGCATAACCTGAACTTACGCCTTGAACTAAGGGGAATATAAAGGGTTTACTAAAATTGGTTGCTAACTAGATAAGATATAAATCAAAATAACAAAACTATGTTACGGGCAATTTAGATCTCCAACCGCTCTTATCATACCCTCGCAGCAGACAGGATCATTCATCTGTCTAAAATAAACCCGAAATGAAAATTTTGCTAGTTGATGATGAACCTGCTTTGACGGAGCCACTAAGTCGCTTGTTGACTAGGGAAGGCTATCTTGTGGATGTGGCGATCGATGGTCGCGCTGGTGGTAAATTAGCAAGTACGGGTAATTACGATCTGCTAATTTTAGACTGGATGTTACCTCATTTTACTGGGTTACAAATTTGTCAACAACTCCGCGACCGCAGTGACCCTACTCCAGTCTTATTTTTAACAGCTAAGGATACCCTCGACGATCGAGTAATCGGACTGGATGCAGGTGCTGATGACTATCTAGTCAAGCCATTTGAACTGCGGGAGTTACTCGCCAGAGTTCGTGCGCTATTACGGCGCGTACAGATCTTAGATCCCGATCCTACCCCCGCTAAACTTCAGGTAGATAAGTTAGAACTGGATCTAGATAATCAACTTGTCTATCTGGAGGGGCAAACGATCGAACTCTCAGAAAAAGAAACTCAACTCCTCGGCTACCTGATGCAGTACGCAGGACAAGTCCTCACCCATAAACAAATTCAAGCACATCTCTGGGGCGAAAATAATCCGCCGAATAGTAACGTTCTCGCCGCGCTAGTTCGTCTCCTACGGCGTAAAATCGAAATCATGGGATCGCCAGAGTTGATTCAGACTGTTTACGGGAAGGGCTATCGGATTGGGGGCAGGATTTAGGCGTTAATAATCCTAGTTGTAGGCTGGGTAATGTCTCGATTTCGGCTTATTTAATGAAAGTAAGGGGTTCTAATAACCTAGCTATCAATTATCAATTGTCAATTATCAACTAATAAAATGCTTGATTCTTCGCTAGTTGCAGTAGATTCACTGAATAGTTATCTAACAGAAAATTCGATAATAGATATCAAGAT
>JAJAYU010000322.1 GCA_026786125.1 Chamaesiphon sp. | reverse complement strand
AGCCTCTCCTTCAGGAGACAACCCAACACACCCAACTAGTAACCTAGATAAAGAAGAAGCCCCGATCTCGATCGGGGCTTCTTCTTTATCTAGTCTAGAACCTATGTGTTAGGCAGTACCCACCCTAGATAAATTTAACAGAGAGTAGGGGTTTAAATCATCATCTTAAAAACCCAATTATCAATTATCAATTATCAATTATCAATTATTAATTATCTAATCTGCTGCCATGACTTGGACATCAACAACCTGGTCAGTTGCATCAGGATTAGACTTACTAGATCGAGTATTGTGAGATTGTAACTTTTCCTTGGCGATCGAGGCAACTTCTGAAACTAACAAAGAAATAATTAATGTATCATCAATTAATCCCACAAAAGGGATAAAATCGGGGGCTAAATCAATTGGACTAACGAGATAAACAAGCGAAGCACCTACCACCCACCAGCGATATTTAGGATTTTGTAAAAGAGAGCGGTACCAGTTGTGCAGGGATTGAAGATTGAAGTTCATCGGTGGATTCCTGAAGTGGTTTTTGTCGATACATCTATCATCTCAAATTGCCAGAAATTGTACAGGTGTGGTAAACCCATATCTGACGGTAGTGAGAAGGATCGGTGAGTTCGATCGACTATTCACTATCTACCGATTCTCCAGCAAATTCTGGCTGTGTAGCTATGCTTTGAGGTTGCTTGTAGATCGCATCAATTGTGCCTTTGATCGTACCTGCGATCGGTACCGAGACAATTATCCCCAATAATCCAGCAATTTGTCCACCTGTGAGTAGACAGATGAGAATAGCGATCGGATTTAAGCCGATAAATTCACCCATTAATTTGGGAGCTAATAAATTGTCCTTGATTTGTTGGATGATAATTGCCGCAATCAAGACAGAGACACCCAAACCAAAATTCTTCAACATAATCAGAATTGTCACTAGCCCAATCCCCAAACTAGCTCCGATGAAGGGAATCAGCTCGGCAGCACCAATAAAGATCGCAAAAGATAATCCAAACGGTACATCTAAGAAAAAGAAAGTCGGGGTGAGGGTACAGATCATAAACGTCCCTAAGATCAACTGACTGATGAAAAAGTTCTGAAAATTTAGCCGTAATGATTCACTTAAAGGAAGGGCAATTCGATCGGGTAAAATATTGATAATTCCCCTCCACAATCTATCGCCATATAGCAACATATAGACCGATAGTACTAATACCGAAAGTGTGTCAATTGCACCAGATAGAGTGCCCACAGCGATCCCAACGACCTGAGAACCGATAATTTGTAACTGAGCATCGATCTTGGCATTAATCTGATTTCGGAGGACATTAAAGTCCAGCAATAAACCCTTACTTTTACCCCATTCTTCCCAAGCATTGATATTGTCATTGCTCGATTGAATCCATTCTGGTACCTGCTGAACCAATTGAGTAGTTTGATCGATCGCACTCGGTACGACAGTTACGCCGAGAATTGTTAAAAGTGTCACCGTTATTAATAAAACGCCGATAATTGCCGGAACTCGCCGAAAGTGGACTCGTTCGAGGATCTTCACCGGATAGTTGAGCAGAAATCCGATCAATGCAGCGATCGTCAGAATCGTAATCAGATGCTCAAAATATCGGAAAAACTGAGATAATACCCATAGATTGAGACCAATGACTGGGAATCCTAACCCGATCAGCAGAAAGTTTTGGATGTTCGGTGGGAAACGGCGCATTGGGTATCGATCAGCGATTATTTAATTATCAGTTTAAGCCACGATCAACAGCTAAGTACTGATATCTTGTAACGATAGTTGAACGAATTACTACCTGCGGCTCGATCTTAAGTAATCTGTGTAGACCTCATTCTGAAAGCTTAACCCCTCACCCCTAGATTTGTGACTGAATCGAAAAAAACGCCAAAATCGATCGCGAATATTGCGGGTATTGTCGCTGCCGCCACCCTGATTAGTAAAGTGTTTGGGCTAGTCCGCCAAGTTGCTCTAGCCTACGCTTTTGGGAATGGGATTGTGGTGGAAGCATTCACCTATGCCTATGCCATCCCAGGCTTTTTGCTGATCCTCCTCGGTGGGATGAATGGCCCCTTTCATAGTGCCATTGTTAGTGTCCTCACCAAGCAAAAAGATAAATCGGAGACTGTCCCAATTGTTGAAACAGTCACAACGATTGTGGGAATTATCTTGCTCGGTGTGAGTATCCTGATTTTCTGCTTTGCCAGTAATGCGATCGATCTGAGTGCGCCGAATTTACTCCACAGCGGCGATGCCGTGCGCGGTGCCTTAGTTCGTCAAAGTGCGATCGAGCAGTTGCAAATCATGTCCGCAATGGCCGTTCTCGCGGGTTTTATCGGGATTGGTTTCGGTACCCTTAGTTCGGCTGATTTTTACTGGTTGCCGTCGATCAGCCCGCTCCTATCTAGCTCTACGACGATTATTGGAGTTGGGATCCTGGCAATTTTTCTGGGTGGAAAAATTGGGTTGCCTGAATATGCCCTTTTGGGTGGAAAAGTCCTCGCAGGTACAGTATTGCTTGGGGCAACTTTACAATGGCTGATGCAGGTAGTCACTCAGTGGAAAGCTGGATTGGGCACCATTAAACCCCGATTAGAGTGGCGCAGACAGGGTGTTCGAGATGTGCTCAGAATTCTTGGCCCGGCGACCTTTTCATCAAGTACACTGCAAATTAACCTATTTATCGACAATGCTTTCGCATCGGGAATTGCTGGTGCAGCTTCGGCGATGCAGTATTCTGGGATGCTAGTTTTAGCTCCCTTGGGCATAATTTCTAATGTGATTTTAGGCTCACTTCTACCCGAATTTTCACGACTAACCGATCCGAGTAATTGGCCTCAACTCAAAGAGCGGATTCGCCAAGGATTGGTGATCACTGGCATTGCGATGATGCCACTGAGTGCGATCATTATGGCTCTAGCCTTACCGATCGTCCAAGCAGTTTATCAGAATGGTGCGTTCAAAACTCAGGATTCTCTGCTCGTCGGCTCGATTCTCATTGCCTCAAGTTTGGGGATGTTTATCTTTTTAGCGCGAGATGTCCTAGTGCGGGTATTCTATGCCCTCGGCGATGGTGCTACGCCATTCAAGATCAGCATGGTGAATATCTTTTTCAATTTCCTGTTCGATTACCTCTTTTGGCAGCCTTTTGGCGCGGCGGGGATTACTTTGTCCACTGTCTGCATCAATCTAATTTCTTTCTCAGTGATGCTATTCTTACTCGATCGACGGTTGAATGGTTTACCGTGGCGAGGACTATTACCATTAGTATGGATTTTCCTTGCTAGTGCCATCTCCGGCGGGATTACCTGGGGCGTAAGCTATGGTTGGCAGCAATTTATCCCTGAGAGTAATAAGATTACCCTGCTGATGCAGTTAGCCTTAGCTGGGGGAATTGGGTTTGGGGTGTTTGTGGTGATCGTTTCTCAATTCAAGTTACCAGAATTTGATAAGTTCTCCCAGCAAATTCGGCAGAAATTATTCAAGAAGTAAATTACTGGAGTTATGGTAACTTTTCAATCAGTAAAATCGCCTCGATGGTCATTTGCAGCCAGACAGCCGAATCATAATTAATCATAATTTCAGACTTTGCTCGATCGAATAAATATTACCAATATTTATTGCCATATTTTGAGCCAAGAATTTTGATGAAATTGCACTCACTCCACTACTAGCAAATTTAGCTAGTAGATCTGGGTTTTCGACAGCCCAATCCATTGCAATTGTAAGTACTTCTACATCTTTTGGTTGTACTAAATAACCATTGACTCTATCGGTAATAATTTCAGGAATACCATCTACATCTGACGTAATACATGGTTTACCGATCGCTAATGCTTCTAGTAAGGCGATTGGTTGTCCTTCCCACAATGATGGCAGGATAAAAACATCAATTGCCGACAAAAACTCATTGATGTTAGTACGGGCACCTAAAAATGAGATTTGATCGCTAATTTCGAGCTTGGCAGTCAACATTACTAATTCATCCCGAAGTTCGCCGTCACCAATGATTGCCACTTGAGCACGATTGGTCATTTTTGCAACGGCTTGCAACAAAAACTGATGACCTTTTTGTTCATGTAATCTTCCCACATTACCAAATATAAACTCAGTCGGATTTAGTCCAAAAATTTGCCGAGCAACTTTTTGATCGATTCGATTAGAAAATTTATCAATTTCAATACCATTGTAAACGATCGATGTTCGATCTACTGTTGCAACTCTAGCCGCAATTGCTTTATCATAATCCGATCGACAAACACAAATTATTCGATCTGTATAGTTCAATAGGAATCGATCGATTCGTTTGAAAATTTCTCGCTTAATTTTTTGGCGAATACCTTTAGCGGCGGTTTGCGAAATATTGAGATAATGCAATCCATGATAAGTATGAACAACAATTGGT
>JAJAYU010000321.1 GCA_026786125.1 Chamaesiphon sp. | reverse complement strand
TTTTTTATTTAAACCAAACCCCCGTATACCCCCATCGTGTATATTGTTTCGTGGGCTGGTTTATTTTTTAATTATAAATATCTTGATTTTTTGTTAAAACTGAGATCGCCAATGACAATGCCGATCCCTTCCACATATTGTTCCTCAGGATCTTTAGTGATGCGTTTATAAAACCTGCGATCGAAGTTAAATTCAGTTGGAGATTGCTGCTGACTCCGCACACGAAAACGCTGATAATAGCTCAACCGCGAGCAAATCAGAAATATTATTGTAATAACGACAACGATAACTATTAGGGTATGGAGCACTCATTGCACCTCAAGTAATAGCTAACATGATAACCTGCTAATTTGGATCGAAAACAATACTTTTACTAAAGATTTACCACAACTAAAAGAGCTGTAGTCAGCTCTTTTGTGAGAGGGTATAATTAACAACCTTCAATATCGTTAAAAGATCCGCTTTTTGTCGCAAATATTCGCTCGATCGCAGCTTCCACAACCTTGTCTGGTGTCGAGGCTCCAGATGTAACTCCAATGACTATCTTGCCTGCTGGCAGCCAGTTTTTAGTAATTTCTAGTTCTTTCGAGAGGGGTTTGTGTTCAATTTGATTATCAGCCAAAATACGGATATCGCTATCAATATGATACGAAGGGATTTTATGCTCGATCGAAATTTCTTGAAGGTGAGTGGTGTTGGATGAGTTGTAGCCACCAATGACAACCATCAGGTCAAGGGGTTGATCGACTAGCTCAAACATTGCATCCTGACGCTCTTGGGTAGCATCACAGATCGTGTTGAAGCTCTGGAAATGCTCGTTCAATTCGGCAGTGCTATATTTCTTCATCATCGTCCGCTCAAACAGTTTCCCGATCGCTTCGGTTTCGGTTTTGAGCATGGTAGTCTGATTGGCAATGCCAACTCTTTCGAGATCGATATCTGGATCGAATCCGGCAGAATAGGCTTTGCTAAATTTAGCTAGAAATTCATTTCTCCGCGCTAATTTTTCTGCTGGGGTATCACCATTATTTAAAATATATTCAGCGACATAGTTGGCTTCAGCCATATTTAAGACGATTAAATACTTATTGGCAAAAGAGATAGTTGCAATGGTTTCTTCATGTTTATATTGACCATGAACGATCGAGGTATAGTCTATTTTCTTATGTTTCTCGATCGTGTTCCAGACCTTAGACACCCAGGGACAAGTAGTATCAACTATCGTGCAACCCTTGTCATTAAGTAGTTGCATTTCTTGAACACTGGCACCAAAAGCAGGGAGAATTACTACATCACCACTGTCGATAATATCGAAATTCTTAGCCCCATTTTCAACTTCAATAAATTTCACATTCATCTCCCGCAACCGTTGATTGACAGAAGGATTGTGAATGATTTCATTGGTGATCCAAATCTGCTGCGTCGGGAAATGTTGACGAGTTTCATAAGCAATAGCTACAGCTCTTTCTACTCCCCAACAAAAGCCAAAAGACTGAGCCAATCGAATCGTAACGTCCCCGCGAGTCAGTGTGTAATTTTGATCGCGAATTTCTTTAATTAAATCGCTCTCATATTCTGATTTGAGGACAATTTCCACATCAGCTTGATGTCCAAAGCCTTTGCGGTGATAGTTTTCGGAGTGGTTGAGCGATCGTTTAAAAGCTTTGGTATCCATGAGGGCGCGGCTAGTGGCTGGTTACTAGCATTATATCGAACAGAGCTGGTTAAATATCTGGTGGGATTGGTAAATTTCCGTTTTAGCACTCATTTCTTCCTCGTGATCGTCAATCCGTCCCCAATTGGAATCAAACTAATCTGGACTCGATGATCACAATAAATCTGCTGATTGATTTGTTTAATTGCCTGAGTGCGCTTATCATTGTCCATCGCTGGATCGGCAACTCTGCCATACCACAAGACATTATCAAGGAGAATGAGTCCACCCTGTCTGACTAACTGAAAACAGCGATCGTAATAAGCCCCATAGTTATTTTTATCTGCATCGATAAAAGCAAAATCAAACGTGCCTGATTCACCATTTAAGATTAATCGATCAAGTGTTTCTAGTGCAGGTGCAATATATAAACTAATTTTATTAGCTACACCTGCTTCCTGCCAATATTTGCGGGCGATCAATGTAAATTCATCACTCACATCGCAAGCAATAATTTGACCATCATCTGGTAAATTCAGTGCAACAGCCAAGGAACTATAACCAGTAAAAACTCCTACTTCTAAACATTTTTTTGCACTAATTAACTGAACTAATAACCCCATTAATTGCCCTTGTTCTGGGGATATTTGCATATTCACCAAGGGGTGTTGAGCTGTCTCGGCTCGAAGCTTGGCTAATATCTCTGGCTCACGGACAGAATTAGCCAGCAGATATTGATAAAGCGGATCGCTCAATCCGATTGATTGGTTTGACATGGTAAATAGTTGATAGTTATAAAGATCTGTATTGGAGTTGGGCGGGTTCGATTGAGATCGATTGTGCGATCAAATTTTATGGCATAAACCCGCCCCTACAGATCCTCTAAAGTCTCGGTAAGACTAGCTTGAGACCAAGATTTTAGTTAATAAAAATAGCCCTAAACGGCATTATTATACCGATTAGGACTAGAAATAGGTTGTAGAAGTATTTCAATAATTTGCCAGCACGGACAAATAGACTGTTAATCTGGCAAGAGTAAGGGTTACTCCTGTCATTTGACTCCTATGTTATGAAGATGCGGATAAAAGGACTTGAACCTTCACTTCTTGCGAAACCAGTACCTAAAACTGGCGCGTCTACCAAATCCGCCATATCCGCGCAATGGGTTTAACTATAGCATAGGTAATCAGTTAAAGTAAAATAATTTGTTGCCGCTCATGATAAATACCGACTCTGCACCAATACTTACCGCGTTTCAGGAGTTAATCGATGTTGTCGCCAAATTGCGAGATCCTGAGGGGGGCTGTCCGTGGGATCTGGCGCAGACACCAGAGAGTTTGACCTCTTATATCGTTGAGGAGGCTTATGAGGCTGTACATGCGATTCGGAGTGGCGATCGAGCTGCAATAATCTCAGAGTTGGGGGACTTACTCTTGCAGGTAGTTCTCCAAGCGCAATTAGCGAGTGAAGTGGGAGGATTTACCCTCGAAGATGTGGCGCAGGGGATTAGTGAGAAGTTGATTCGCCGTCATCCCCATGTCTTTGGGGATGTGAAAGTCGCAGGTGTCGAAGAGGTGAATGCGAATTGGGAACAGATTAAATCGATCGAGAAAGGCAATCCCACAGTATCATTTAGCGATAAATTGAGTAGCTATGCTGAAAAATTGCCACCCCTCACCGCTGCTGCAAAAATCTCTGAACGGGCGGCATCGGTAGGATTTGAGTGGGAAAGTGTGGATGGCGTATGGGAAAAGTTTGAGGAAGAATTGGGCGAGTTGAAGGAAGCACTCGCCACTCCTGATACCGCCCATCAGGAATCTGAATTGGGCGACTTGTTATTTACAGTTATTAATCTGGCACGCTGGTACAATCTCGATCCAGAGCGGGGATTGAGTGGTACGAATCAACGGTTTATCGATCGAATCCAACAGATGGAAAAATATACTGATCGTCCGCTGACTGAATATACGATCATTGAATTGGAAACTCTTTGGCAACAAGCAAAAAAGATGTTAGCAAAAGGCTGAAGTTATGGTTGGTGGGCTATGCCCACCCTACGGAGAATTTAGTCTAGCAAACCATTCACCATTCACCATTCACCAATTTAAAATACTTGTTCGACACCAGAGATTTCAGGAATCATGTCGCATAGTTTGCGTTCGATCCCCATTTTGAGCGTCATTGCTGAACTGGGGCAAGATCCACAAGCACCTTGGAGCCGGAGCTTGACGATCGGACCATCGATTTCGACTAATTCTACGTTACCACCGTCAGCCATCAGGTAAGGGCGAAGGCTATCAAGAACGGATTCAACATTGACGGGATTGAGTGTTAAAGCTTCAGACATAGTTTACTAAACCAAATTGAGAATTTATCCATCGCCTCTCGATCGTAACCGATCTGTACAATTATTTCTGGGGTTTGTTGAATTGGGCTTTGGGAGACTGGGGGACTGCAAATTATGGCTAATTGCAACCAACTCGCACAGCACTTATTCTGCGGCGATCTCGGCTAATTTTTGCCGAATGATCGCAAAGGCAATGCCGCGATGACTGATACTGCGCTTAGTTTCTACAGACATTTCGGCGAAGGCAAGTTGTTTAGCTGGCACATAAAAAATCGGATCGTAACCGAACCCATCGACACCCCGAACGGTTGTTAGAATCTCCCCCCGACAAATTCCTTCAGCTTGGGCGGCAATAGTCCCATCTGGACGAGCGACGGCAACGGCACAGACAAATTGAGCTTGACGTTGGGCTGGTGCTGGAAAATCACCCAGCTCTAGCAACATTCGATCGATCCGTTCTTTATCAGTATTTGCATATCGCGCGGAATAAATCCCTGGTGCGCCATTGAGGGCATCTACCTGAAGTCCAGAGTCGTCAGCGATCGTCCAACAATTCAATGCGATCGCCACCTCAGAGGCTTTGAGGCAGGCGTTGGCGGCAAATGTATTACCTGTTTCATCGACATCTAATTCGGCTGGTTTGAGGGCTAATTCCCAGGGGCTATCAGTGAGATAGGCTTGCATTTCTCGTAGTTTGCCTGGGTTGCTGGTGGCTACAATTAGTTTTGTCATGAGTTAGGGGATAGAGAATATAGAAT
>JAJAYU010000320.1 GCA_026786125.1 Chamaesiphon sp. | reverse complement strand
GTGTGGAATATTCCCGCTATTTCGGTGTGGACGTGGTTCCTTATCACCGTTCTCCTTCCCTACCAGCAGGTAACTAGATAGAGACATAAACCAGATTTTTTGGAAAAGGCTGGTTTCTCATACTTGACTTTAGCCATTATGAAGAGGCTCGACTGCTGTTAGGTAGTCGAGCCTCTTCTAATTGTTTAAACTTTTGTGCCGCTCGACAAGAAGAAATGGTATCCCACCATACAGTTATGGGGAGGCAAAAAAGTGAATTGATAGAAGGTAACAAAACGCTGATCTCATTTGATGTGAAGACATGGAAATAGATAGTTACCAACCTGGTGAATTTTATGATGAATTGTTTTTGCCTGATGGTAAGCCGCGATCAATTGCCACGACGCTAATTGATAAGATTAGAAGTCTTTCTCTATCTGAGCTACAGCAGCATCAAAATTTAGCCCAAAGCACCTTATTCAAGACAGGTGTGACTTTCAACGTCTATAGTGACGATCGGGGTACTGAAAAGATTCTCCCCTTTGATATCATTCCGCGCACGATTTGCGATCGAGAGTGGCAATTATTAGAGCGGGGTTTGAAGCAGCGGATTCACGCGCTAAATCTATTTTTAACTGATATCTATGGCAAGCAGCAGATTATCCTCGATGGGGTAATCCCCGCAGAGGTGATTTACTCGGCGACGGGATTTCTCAAGCCTTGTATGGGCTTACAGCCGCCGCAGGGGATCTGGTGTCATATTACAGGTACGGACTTGGTACGCGACAAAGATGGTAGTTGGTATGTATTGGAGGATAATCTCCGCTGTCCGTCGGGAGTTTCTTATGTGTTAGAAGGTAGACGGGTGATGAAGTCTACCTTCCCGCGTCTATTTGAGAAGATGCAGATTCTCCCTGTGGAAGATTATCCCAGTCGGTTGCTAGAAACCTTGCTATATTTAGCACCGGAAGCTATCCCCTATCCGACGGTGGTGGTACTGACTCCAGGGATTTATAATTCTGCTTATTTTGAGCACTCCTTCTTGGCGCGACAAATGGGGGTGCAATTAGTCGAGTCGCGGGATTTGACGATCTCCGATGGTTTCCTGAAAATGCGAACTACTAAAGGCTTACAACAGGTAGATGTCGTCTATCGCCGCATCGATGATGAATTTATCGATCCGCTGACATTTAGGGCTGATTCGATGCTGGGGGTGCCTGGCTTGATGGATGTCTATCGGGCTGGGCGAGTCGCGATCGCCAATACTCCAGGTACAGGGGTGGCAGATGATAAAGTGGTATATGCTTACATGCCTGCGATCGTTAAATACTACCTAGACGAAGAACAAATTATCCCTAATGTGCCGACATACCAATGTTGGGAACCGCAACAACGCCAGTATGTACTGGAGAATTTAGATAAATTAGTCGTCAAAGCCGCCGCCGAATCGGGGGGTTATGGGATGCTCATCGGCACTAAATCCACGGCTGAGGAACGGAGCGAATTTGCGGCGAAGATTGTGGCAGATCCGCGCAACTATATCGCCCAACCGACGCTATGTTTATCGCGGGTACCGACTTTGCTTCCCGATGGTATCGATGGCAGACATGTGGATTTGCGCCCGTATATTCTCAATGGGCGGGATATTTATATCAATCCAGGTGGATTGACGCGGGTAGCGTTGAAGGAGGGTTCTTTGGTGGTTAATTCTTCTCAGGGTGGGGGAACTAAGGATACTTGGGTTGTTCGTTAAATCGTGGGTTGGGTTTAAGAATGAAACCCAACAACCCAACCAGCAATTTTATGAATGTTGGGCTGTTGGGTTTCGCTATCGCTCTACCCAACCTACAACTCTAATATCCCAACCCGCGCAGGCGGGTTTTGCAACACTAGCGGCGATTTTAATCGCTGACTATCCCGAACTGTAAAATAGACTCATGACAGAATTAATCGAGCTTGAAACAGAGCGACTCCGCTTGCGTCAATGGATAGAATCAGATCGATCACCTTTTGCTATGCTCAACGCAGATCCACGAGTGATGGAATTTTTACCTAGTAGATTAGATAGGGCAACTAGTGATGCAATGATCGATCGATTACAGACAAAAATAATCGAAAAAGGTTGGGGCTTCTGGGCGGTAGAGTCGAAGCAGGACAATCAGTTTATTGGTTTTGTTGGATTAGAAGTCCCAAGAGCAGATCTACCATTTTTGCCCTGTGTCGAAATCGGCTGGCGATTAGCGTTTGAATATTGGGGCAAAGGTTATGCAACCGAAGCGGCTAAAGCTGCGTTGAAAGTTGGGTTTGATCGATTGGAATTACCAGAGATCGTATCATTTACCGCTATAAATAATCATCGATCTAGTGCCGTAATGGAGCGATTGGGGATGAGTCGTGAAGCGGAAACATTCGAGCATCCTAGCCTGACAGTAGGGCATCCACTCCGCGAACATGATCTCTATCGATTATCGCGAGAAAAGTGGCAATCAGATTCTTTCATGACAACCCCAAAGCCTAACACCTAAAGTCTAAAACCTTCCTCCTATGTTAAGTCGCGTTGCTAATTCAATTTATTGGCTCAATCGATACATCGAAAGAGCAGAAAATATCGCTAGATTTGTGGATGTTAACCTTAACTTACTCCTCGATAGTGCCGTCGTCGATGCCCAACAATGGGAACCGCTGGTATTAACCACCGGAGATTTGGAAATATTCCGCAGTCGCTATGGAGTGGCTACCGCTGAGAACGTTGTGCGGTTTTTGACTTATGATGAAAAGTATCATAACTCGATTCTATCCTGTCTGCTATCTGCGCGAGAAAATGCTCGATCGATCCGTGAAGTTATTTCCTCCGAGATGTGGGAGCAGGTGAATAGTTTTTACTTTATGGTAAAAGAAGCAGCGCAAGCAGATCCCCAGCCAGAATTACCAAGCTTTTTTGAAGCGGTGAAAATGGCTAGTCACCAATTTGCGGGAGTGATGGCGGCAACGATGTCCCACAATGAGGCGTGGCATTTTGGGCGGATGGGTAGATCGATCGAACGGGCTGATAAAACGACGCGAATTTTGGATGTAAAATATTTTATTGTGTTACCTGGTGGGGTCGGATCGCCGCTGGATGAATTACAGTGGATTGCTTTATTAAGATCGGTGAGTGCCTATGAAATGTATCGTAAAACTTGTCACCGAATTAGTCCCACTGATATCGCTAAGTTTTTGATATTTGATCGAGAGTTTCCGCGTTCGATTCAACACTGTCTCCGCTCTACGGAGAAATCTTTACATCTGATCAGTGGTAATAATGGTTTAAATACTTGGTGCAATCCTGCCGAACTTAAATTGGGAAAATTGCGATCGGAATTGGACTTTTTATCGATCGAGGAAGTGATCGATTACGGCTTGCATGAATTTCTCGATCAAACCCAACGGCGGATTAATATAGTGTCCAAAGAGATTGGTGATACTTTTATGACGATCAATCTTGAGGCAGTATCATGAGTATTTTTCAGATCGAACACTCGATCAAATATACCTACAGTCAACCAGTAATTTTCGCGCCCCATCAGCTCAGATTGCGCCCGCAATCGAATGTTCATCAATCGGTGTTATCATTCGATCTGGCGATCTCTCCCACACCCCAACAAGTTGCCGAATCCGTGGATTTAGATGGCAATAATTCGATGCTAGTTTGGTTCGATAGTAATCTCACAAATCAGCTTCAAATTACCACTAAAACTACCGTATCTACCAATCTCACCAATCCCTTTAATTACCTAACCGAACCCTGGGCAGCTAATTTACCGATCGATTATCCGGTATCATTATCTCAACAATTACAACCATATTTAGCGGGATATCTGGGACATTTGATCGATCCGATTGCAGCAGAATTAGCCGCCGAAATCTGGCAAACCGTCGATGGTAAAACTATCCCCTTTATCAACGAACTCAACCAACAAATTTACCATAATTGTCAATACTCGATCCGCGATACTGGCGCATCACTTCCCCCTGGAATCGTCTGGAAACATCGCTCTGGCTCCTGTCGCGATTTCGTCGTCTTATTGCTAGAAGTCTGTCGCGCCGTCGGATTAGCCGGAAGATTTGTCAGCGGCTATGAAGCTGGAGCCGAAACCGACGACAGACACCTCCATGCTTGGGCAGAAATATATCTTCCAGGAGCAGGCTGGCGGGGCTACGATCCCACTCATGGCTTATTAGTTACTGACAACCACATTGCGCTCTGTTCTAGTCCATTCCCTGCCCAAACAACCCCCGTAGAGGGAAAATTGCGGACGATGGGGGCGATAACCAATCAAATGGACTACCGACTAGTGATTCAAAAAACCTGAAAATTCGGCTGGCTCTAATTTTTGCTCGTTACTTTGAGCCCAGTCAATAGGTGGAATCCGCTCGAATGCAGTTTTTAAAAATGACTCCCACTCTCTGCGAACTTGCAATAAATAAGGATCGCCCCGTTGAAGAGTACGCTGATGGCAAATTTCCAGACTATTGTTACGATACATGATCAGATCGATCGGGGGGCCAACAGAGACATTTGATTTCATCGTCGAATCAAACGATAACAGCGCACATTTCACCGCATCCTCGATACTCGTATCAAACGTTAACATCCGATCCAAAATCGGCTTTCCATACTTGATTTCGCCGATTTGCAAGAACGGCGTTTCGGGCATCGCTTTAATAAAATTGCCCTGATTATAGACCATATACAGTTCCGTTGCTTGTCCGCGTACCTGCCCACCGAGTAGGATATTGCAACTGGAATCAATCCGATCTTTCTCTAGCCATTCCCGCTCTCGTGCTTGCACATGACGCAACTTTTGCCCTATATAACAAGCGATATCATACATGCTGTGACAAGAATGCAAATTCTCTGCCTCCAAAGATCGCAAATCCTGTTCGATACTCAGCATTACCGATTGCGTAATCGAGAGATTTCCCGATGTACAGAGTAGGATTGTCCGATCTCCAGGCACGGAAAAATCAAACATTTTTCGATAGGTGGAAATGTAATCAACTCCCGCATTGGTGCGTGAGTCAGCAGCCATTACCAATCCATGAGTAGAAATAATTCCTAAGCAATAAGTCATGATTCAAGCATTAGCCACAGATTTTTTCGATCGATTATGAATAAGCTCACAGCTTGCACCAATATATAAAGACTAGTAACAGCGGAGATCTGAGGGTACCCACGAGGGGCACCCCTACGGATTAATTGTGTAGGGGTGCCCTTGGATCTACACTGTTGCAAGATGTGAGTGAGTAGAAATTCATCCACCTTGTTTTCGTTAAAAACGAATTCGATCCTAACTAATTTTTGATTTAGTTGTTGTTTTCTTTGTAGTTGTTGTTTTTTTCGCTGCGGTAGTTTTAGCTTTTACTTCGGTAGTCTTAGCTTTTGTTGCGGTAGTTTTTTTGGTAGTTGTAGTCTTTTTGGCAGTGGCCTATTTAGCAGTAGTTTTCTTGGCTGCTCCACCTTTGGCTACGAGCAAACTTAGCGCAGTTTCTAGCGTAATCTCCTCGACTGTTTCGCCTTCTGGAATGCCAGCATTGATTTTGCCGTGCTTGATATATTTACCATAAGGGCCAGCAAAAATCGCTACAGGTTCATTATCGTCGGGATGGTTGCCGATCGTCCGGAGTGGTTCTTTCTTGCCGCCACGGGTGGCTTTGGGTTCGGCGAGGATGGCTACAGCTCGCTCCAGTGTGACAGTGAGGACATCATCAGGGGCTTTGAGCGATCGATATTCTTTGCCTTCTTTACCTCGATCGTACAGGATATAGGGGCCAAATCTACCCAAATTAGTTTGGAGTTTGCCACCTGTTTCGGGGTGAACACCGAGACTGCGAGGGAGTTTGAGCAGTTCGATCGCAATCTCCAATGTGACATCTTCGAGCTTCATGCCTTTGGGCAGGGAAGATTGTTTGGGCTTTTTCTTGCTATCTTCTACTTTGTCACCAAGTTGGACGTATGGCCCAAAGGGGCCGAGTTTGGGGTAGATTGGTTCGCCAGTTTCGGGGTGATTTCCCAGGGTGTCGGGGGTGCTGCTCTTTTGTTTGAGCAACATTTCGATCGTTTCTGGGGCGAGATCGGCAGGGGTGAGATCTTTGGGAATTGAGGCGTTCCCAGCTTCGGTTTCGATGAACGCTCCAAATTTACCGATCCGCACTTTGACATCGAGATTGTCGAGATCGATTGTTCGGGCGAGGGTGGCATCGATATCAGTAAAGCCGAGTTTAACCTGATTTTCTAGCCCTGTTTCACCCAAGTAGAATTTCTCTAGATATGGTAGCCATTGAGTTGTTCCGGTAGAGATATCATCGAGGGTTTGCTCCATTCGGGCGGTGAAGCTGGGATCGACGAGATCTTGGAAGTGTTTTTCGAGTAGTGCTGTGACAGCAAATGCCGTAAAACTGGGCACGAGGGCATTGCTTTGAAGTTGGGCATATCCCCGATCGATAATCGTCCCAATGATACTCGCATAGGTACTCGGACGACCGATCCCTTCACTTTCGAGCATCTTGACTAGGGATGCTTCGGTATAACGGGCTGGCGGTTGAGTTTCGTGATCGATCGCGTTGAGTTTTTTGCAATCGGGGGTATCGCCCTTGACTAAGGCGGGGAGAATGATTTCTTGGTCTTCGATCGCGGCATTGGGATCGTCTGAGCCTTCGACATACGCTCTCAGGTAGCCTGGGAAATCGATCCGCTTACCAGATGATCTAAATCCAGCGTTCTCGACCTGTAAATCGACGCTGAGTTGGGTTTGACGGGCATCAGCCATCTGACTGGCGACTGTGCGTTTCCAGACTAGATCGTAAAGTTGTAGTTCTTTGGCTGCTAGTCCGGTTTCTTTGGGCGTGCGAAAGCTGCTCCCAGAGGGACGAATTGCTTCGTGTGCTTCTTGGGCACCTTTGGCTTTGGTAGTATATTGGCGGGGTTTGGGGCTGAGATATTCTTGACCGTATTTTTCTAGTACGCAAGATCTAGCTGCTTCGATCGCTTGTTCGGAAAGATGGACGGAATCCGTCCGCATATAGGTGATATAACCCTGCTCATACAAGCTTTGAGCCACCCGCATGGTTTCTCTGGCGGATAATCGCAGTTCGCGGTTGGCTTCCTGTTGGAGGGTGGAAGTGGTGAATGGGGGCGAGGGTTTGCGGGTGACGGGTTTTTCTTCTAGTCCTGTCACTGTCCAGGTTTTATCATTGAGATTCTCGACTAAAGCTTTTGCTTCTACCCCATTGAGAACTTTAACTTTTTTGCCTGCCAGTAGATTTCCAGTATTTGGATCAAAATCTGCACCTGTGGCAACTTTCGCACCATCGACTGTCACTAATCTAGAGTCAAATTCGGCTTTTTTATGTGCCAGTACTGCCTTGAGATCCCAATATTGGGCTGACTTAAATGCTCGGCGTTGGCGTTCTTTGATGACGAGCAATCGCACGGCGACTGACTGGACTCGCCCAGCAGACAAGCCCCCAGCAATTTTCCGCCAGAGTAAGGGGGATAGGGTGTAACCGACTAATCGATCGAGAATTCGCCGTGTTTCTTGCGCGTGGACGATTTGCTCATCGATCTCGCGGCAATTTTTGAGTGCTTTCTGAATTGCCTCTTTGGTAATCTCATGAAATACCATCCGTTTTGTTGGTACCTTGGGATTCAGAAGCTGTAATAAATGCCAACTGATACTTTCCCCCTCACGATCTTCGTCTGTCGCTAGAATCAGTTCGCTGCAACCTTTAAGCGCAGTTTTCAATTCCTGAACAATCTTCTTCTTGTCCTTGGGAATAATATACAGCGGCGCGAATCCAGCTTCGACGTTGATTCCCAAGTTTGCCCACTTCTGTGATTTGAACTCAGCCGGAATTTCTTCCGCTGAAGGTGGCAAATCGCGGACGTGCCCCATCGAAGCTTTTACGATATAGCTAGACGGCAAAAACTTGCTGATGGTGCGGGCTTTGGTGGGAGATTCGACGATGACGAGAGTTGACATAGGGGCGTTTTGAGTTCGTCAGGAGTATTGTGGGAAATCTGGGTGGGGTGAGCTTTTTTGCTACAACAGCTAATACTCAGCCAAGTTCAGGTATATTAGCTGTTTTGTCAAGTAGTCGATCTCCATGAGTCGGTGGATTTAATGGCTCATTTTAGATCGCGATGTCTATCTACTACGATTACATTCAAATTTAGGAGCAGGATCGAGGTGTTGATAAAACTCTACACGATCGAGACTTAATACTTACATCCTGCCCAAATCTGTATCTATTATTACTGCTATCTTCCTAGCGTACTCACAAAGGGGATGTTTACACAATCACTGATGGAGAAACACCCACCTAAATTAATCCAAGAACTGAAAATATTTAAGTCCCTCCAAAATACCTGCGGCGTAATCGGCGATAGCCAGATAATGATAATTGACGGGATGAAGCTCATGCCATAACCGTAGCTCAGGTTGAGCATTTCCGACAATAATGCCCCGTTCATTTCCATATTTGAATAGGGAGATATCATTGCCAGAGTCTCCACATACTACTGTCTGCACCGGATCGATCTGCCATCTGTCACGTAAAAACTGCACTGCGGTTCCTTTATCCCCATCCCGTGGGAGAATATCTAAATCTTTACCTCCACTATAGATAACTTCAACATCTAATCCCTGGTGAGAAAATAATTCTTGCAACTGTGGCACGACAGCAGCAACTACGCTCGGTGAGAGATAATAACTAACTTTAAATGGACGTTGTTCAGATTTAGGCTGAGATTCTAAATCAGCAAATCTACTAGCAATGGCGACAACTTCTTCCCTGCGCCAGTTAGTGCTAAGTTTGTCTACCCAGGCTGGATCTAGAGTTTCAGCCGCATCTAGATAAATTTCTGTACCTACTGCTGCAATTAATACGTCGGGTACCAGTAGTCGTTGGGTGCTAATTAGATCTTGATAAGACTCGCGAGATCGACCTGTAGCGTAAACTAGTTTGGTACCCAATGTCTGACGATATCGATCGAGCACCTGATTGAGTAAATCTAGTGATTCATCATTGCCAACTAAGGTATGATCTAAGTCGGTAATCAGTAATGATAGATGGGTTAAAAGACTCATGCTAACTGACAGTTCTAAGTTTTGGAATAATCGATTGTGTCCGCAGATGGTAGTACTAAAGCGATCCAATTCGCGGCGGCACTTTTCAGGCTATCATTTTTATTGAAGCATTAACTTCTAATTATCAATAACTTATTCACATCTGTGGCTAATTAATTATCACAGATTGTAAATAATCTTCAATTTTTATTTTAAATATCTAAATTATCTCCAAGATAACTGTATGCACAATGATGATCGAGGCTGCTTGAGAGTCGGACAAATTGCCCCAGACTTTACTGCGACTGCTGTTGTCGATCGTCAATTTCAGAAGATTCAATTATCCAGATGCCGCAAATATGTGGTGCTATTTTTCTATCCTTTAGATTTTACCTTTGTTTGCCCAACCGAAATTATTGCTTTTAGCGATCGATATGCAGAGTTTGAAGCCCTCAATACGGAGATTTTTGGGATCTCTGTCGATAGCGAGTTCGCGCATTTAGCCTGGATCGAAACGGAGCGAAAGATGGGCGGGTTGGGTGACATCAATTATCCGCTGATCTCCGATCTCAAGAAAGAAATTAGTATGGCTTATAACGTTTTAGATCCAGAATTAGGCGCGGCACTACGTGGTTTATTTATCATCGATCAATCGGGCATCATTCAATACGCTACTATTAATAATCTCTCTTTTGGTCGCAGTGTCGATGAAACTCTGCGCGTCTTGCAAGCAATTCAACATGTTCAGGCACATCCCACTGAAGTTTGTCCCGTAGATTGGCAACCAGGCGGGAAAACAATTAAATCAGTTGGAAATTGAGATCTTTAGGGGCGGGTGTCTTGTCGTTTTTTTATTCGGGGGGAACCCCCGAATAAAACGCCGCTTTATGCTAGTAATCCTTGCTATCACTGAACATATTTGTACAAACCCGCCCAGCCTCACTAGAATTGTAGGCAATGCCCACCAGATAGGGTTTAAGCAATATCTAATCTACAAGACTTTATATCTAAAACAACTATGGCTTACGCTAATATAAATAAATTCAAAGGATTGATAAATCGGCGATTCTTTGATAACTTGTTGCCGATTCCGGCAGAGAATGAATTAGAACTGGGATCGATGGCTCCAGAGATTCAAATTTATGATGTTCGCAATAATAAGCAAGTAAAACTATCTGATTATCGCGGTATTCAGCCAGTTGTTTTATATTTTATCCGCATTTTTACTGAACAGCAATATTGTCCCTTTTGCTATCCCCATATCAAAGAAATAAACGAGCGATATGGAGAATTTGTCGATCGAGGTATCGAAGTACTAATGATTACTAGCACCGACACACAACAAAGTAAAAATGTGGTGCGGGATTTGGATCTGCAAATGCCATTACTAAGCGATCCTAGTTGTGCAAGATTTAGACGCTATCATGTCGGGCAAGCTCTCGGAGCACCGCTACCAGCCCAGTTTGTGGTAAATCAAGCCGGAAAGATTGTCTTCAAACATCTATTCTCCTTCATTCATCACAATGCCGAGATCGATATATTGTTAGACTCAATTTCAACTAATTAACTATCAACTAATTTAACAGCCAATTCCAACATGTTGAAAACCCGCAGCAGTTAGCTC
>JAJAYU010000319.1 GCA_026786125.1 Chamaesiphon sp. | reverse complement strand
GTGTAAAAGCCAGTCTGGGAAAACGTTACAGAGATGCTTGTCACCCCTTCAGGTAGGGGTGCCCTGTCTTGTTGCGCTTATATGTGCGGGGGAACCCCGCCCATAGCGCACCGCTGTCTTGTCGTTTTTTTATTCGGGGGAAACCCCCGTTGGCGAAGCCTCTCCCCCAGGAGATATAAAAACGCCGCTTCATGGGTACCCTCAGATCTACGCTTTCACTAGTCCTAAGTTAAACCGCAGTCAAAACGCCAATCGGATCGGGAATTGTTGCCGAAGGAGCTTGAAATTCACCCGTTGCGACAAACTCTAGTCTCAGTTTAAACCAAGTGATAAATTGCTTATTTGTGGAAATAATTCCAGTTGCTGGCTGAGGTACTTTAGCCTTAACAGCAGTTAGTTCTGGTGCGTCTAAGAAAGCTGGTCGATCGATCAACCAGAAATCAATTTCTTTGCCTTGTTCCTGATAATTGCGAGTACGCTCGGCAAATACTTCATTGAGATCTTCTTCTTCTCTGAGGAATTTGTGACTGGCGACTAGGTAGTAATAAGTTTGCATAGTAATTAGTAATTAGTGAATAGATTTGTAGGTTGGGTTGCGGATGCGCGTACGCCCTAGTTTCCCGACGGATTAGCGAAAAGTGCGGTCTTGGGGTTTCCCCAAGTGGAGCACCTTTTCAAGACAGCGCACCAAGCAGAAGAATGAAACCCAACATCTCTGGAGCGTTGGGTTGTCTCCTGAAGGAGAGGCTCCGCCAACATTCTTCAACCCAACCTACTCTAATAAATTTAGATATTAACGCCGAACATAGCAGCTTTCATTTCGCGGATGGCTCGATCAATCCCGACAAGTACCGATCGACTGATGATACTATGACCGATATTTAATTCTTCCATACCTGGTAAACAGGCGATCGGCCGCACATTCCAATAAGTCAGTCCATGTCCTGCATTTACCCGTAATCCAGCCGCAATCGCCAATTCACAACCTGTCGCCAAATTCCCTAGCTCTTTTGCGACGAGGATCGGCTCCTTGGCTTCCGCATAGCGTCCAGTATGCAATTCGATAAATTTGGCTTTTACCTGGGCTGAGGCGGCAATTTGGGCAGGCTCTGGATCGATAAATAGACTGACCGGAATCCCCGCTGATTGTAATTTATCTACCACTGATTTCATCCGATCAAGTTGTCCGGCGATATCTAGTCCCCCTTCAGTGGTTACTTCTTCCCGTTTTTCGGGTACGAGGGTCACATAGTCAGGTTTGACTTCCAGTGCTATTTGAACCATCTCTGCGGTTGCCGCCATCTCCAGATTTAGGCGGGTACGGACAGTTTCACGCAGGAGCCGAATATCTCGATCCTGCATGTGTCGCCGATCTTCGCGGAGATGAGCGGTGATCCCCTCTGCCCCAGCCAATTCTGCCAATACCGCCGCTGCGATCGGATCTGGTTCTACGGTGCGTCTAGCCTGCCGAATCGTGGCAACATGATCGATATTTACCCCAAGCGTCAACAATTTTCGATTCTCCTTTGGTCAGTTTTAGGATAGATTGTAATAGCAGCTACACCACGTACTAGCACATTAAAAGCAGAATAGTAAAATTCTAAATTTAGTTGCAGGTATTGTGTGAATATATAGGCTAACATTAGCCAGTACTAGAAGGAGGATTGTTACTTGTCTCGTAGATATCTTTTTACATCGGAATCCGTGACGGAAGGACACCCTGATAAAATTTGTGACCAGATCTCTGACACAATTTTGGATGCATTGCTGGCTCAAGACCCCTATAGTCGGGTCGCCGCCGAAGTCGTAGTCAATACCGGACTCGTCTTGATCACTGGTGAGATCACTACCAAAGCAAATGTTAATTATATTGAATTGGCGCGGAAGAAAATCGCGGAAATCGGCTATACCAATGCCGACAATGGATTTTCAGCAAATAGTGCCTCTGTGCTGATTGCCTTGGATCAGCAATCTCCAGATATCGCTCAAGGTGTGAATGCCGCGAAAGAAAATCGTGATGATAGCACTGATATCTTCGACCAAACTGGTGCCGGAGATCAAGGAATTATGTTCGGGTATGCTTGTAACGAAACACCCGAATTAATGCCCTTACCAATCAGCTTGGCACATCGGGTTGCGCGGCGGTTGGCGGCGGTACGGAAAACTGGCGATCTGCCTTATCTCCGTCCTGATGGCAAAACTCAAATCACAGTTGAGTACAAGAATGGCGTGCCTGTTGCGATCGATACGATCCTGATCTCGACTCAACACGATGCGGCAATTGGGAATATCACCGATGATGCTGGCGTGTTGGCTAAAATCAAAGCCGATCTGTGGACAGCCGTTGTGCTCCCTGTCTTCGCAGATTTAGAAATCAAGCCAGATGATAAAACTCATTTCCTCGTCAATCCAACGGGTAAATTTGTGATCGGTGGCCCTCAAGGGGATGCTGGTTTAACTGGACGTAAAATTATTGTCGATACCTATGGCGGTTATTCCCGTCATGGCGGCGGTGCTTTCTCCGGTAAGGATCCCACCAAGGTCGATCGATCTGCTGCCTATGCTTGCCGTCACGTCGCCAAAAACGTTGTGGCTGCTGATTTGGCGACAAAGTGTGAAATTCAACTCAGTTATGCCATCGGTGTTGCTGCTCCGGTCAGTATCTTAGTCGAAACTTTCGGCACTGGCAAAATTAGCGACGATCAGATCTTTGAACTAATCGAAGATCAGTTTGAATTGCGCCCAGAAGGGATTCTCTCTACTTTCAATCTGCGGAATTTACCAAAAGAACGCAATGGTCGTTTTTATCAAGATGTCGCGGCTTATGGACATTTTGGGCGGGAAGATCTCGACTTACCTTGGGAAAAAACTGACAAAGCTGCTGACTTAAAAGCGGCTGCGGCGAAGTTTATGACAACGGCTGGTTAAATTAAATTTTAGATGGTGGGCACTGCTCACCATCTAAAATCTAAATAACCTAGCTATCAATGATCAAGTACTTGTACTGTTCGCGTAGCGTC
>JAJAYU010000318.1 GCA_026786125.1 Chamaesiphon sp. | reverse complement strand
TGGCACTATCGCAGTATGAATCGGGATCAGGTGGATTACCGAATTACTATAGCCGATCGAGTCCAAGTCTCCTACCCATTCTCGATCCCAGTCAATTTCAACCACCGATTTATTTTGCCGATTGAGTAGATTGATAATTTGCGATCGAGCGATCCCAGGTAAAATGCCAGCACTCAGTGGCGGTGTATACCAAGTACCATCACGATAGCCCCAGAGATTGCCAGTCGTGGTTTCCAGCCAATCACCGCGCTCATTTATTAAGATGGCTTCCTGAATATTTTGGTTCCGCGCCGATTGGAGAGCGAGCCAGGGCGCGAGATAATTAGCTGTTTTGTGTTGCGGGATTGATCGAGTAAATTGCCTGTCCGCAATAATTACGGTGACACCATTTTGCTGCCAAGTCGCTAAATTAGGTGGTAAATCACGTCCGGTAATTAATTCTCGTCCATCAGGAAAGATCGTAATTCGCAGTACGGGAAACTCCAGGGTTAGAAATTCTACACCCGATCGAACTCGTGCCCAATTAGGTTGCAGCCAGCCTAGATCCTCGATCGATAATCGGAGTCGATCGCAGTGTAACTCGAACATATCTAGGACATCACTTCTGAATGTCGTAAATACCGTCGCCCCATATAACAAGCCAGGATCGCTAATATCTAAATTGATGATTTGAGACTTGATCGATTCGCCACAGTACCAATACATATCCCTGATTTGCTAAAATAGTGGAGAGTTCGAGGACATCAGTGATGACAGTTACTACCGCCAAGTGGACAATCGAGGAATATCATCAATTAGTCGAAACCGGAATACTTGACGATAAACGAGTAGAGTTATTGCAGGGGGTCATCGTCGATATGCCACCAGAAGGAATGCCTCATGTCGTCTATTGCAGTGAAACAGTTGACTATCTAAAGCAACTGTTGGGGAGTAAAGCAGCAGTAAGAGAAGCGCATCCCATCACCCTCCCAAACGATTCCGAACCAGAACCAGATATCGCAGTTGTCGCCGCACCAAGTCGTCAATATTTAGCCCACCATCCCTATCCAGCCGATATCTTCTGGTTGATTGAATATTCTAACACTACCCTCAATAAAGATCTCAACGAGAAAAAACGAGTTTATGCAGAGGCTGGAATCTTGGAATATTGGGTAGTTAATCTAAAAGCTTCAGAACTAATTATATTTCGTGATCGCGCAATCAATACCTACAAATCTGAACTCAAATTAACCACTGGCAATATCTCCCCATTGTCTTTTCCAGATATTCAAATCGAAGTGGAAAAATTATTTACATAACACTGTCCACTGTCCACTGTCCACTGTCCACTGTTTACTATTCCCCATGCTTCCTCCTTCAATTATTCTCGATCCGCTTTTGATTCAATGGCTTCAAGAAGACATCGGTAGAGGAGATCGCAGCACCCAAGGATTGCCAAATATCAATAAGATTGCCACAGCTACTTGGATCGCCAAGGAGCCAGGGATAATCGCCGCTTTGCCAGTTGCTAAACGAGTTTTTGAACTTCTTAACCCTCAAGCTAAATTTCAGCCCTTAGTCGGCGAAGGGGATACTTGTGAGCCAGGACAATCGATCGCCGAAATTACTGCCGATCTTGGTACGCTATTAATGGGCGAGCGGACAGCTTTAAATCTAGCCATGCGATTGGGTGGTATTGCTACAGCTACACGCAAGTATGTGGACTGTATCGCCGATTTACCCACTCAATTAGTCGATACTCGTAAAACTACTCCTGGCTTGCGCTTGCTGGAAAAGTATGCAACTACCGTTGGCGGCGGAGTCAATCACCGTGTTGGTTTGGATGATGCTGTAATGATCAAAGATAATCATATCGCAGCGGCAGGCGGAATTACGATGGCGATCGATAGTATCCGTCGAACTATCCCTTATCCACTGACGATCGAAGTCGAAACCGAGTCTTTATCGCAAGTACAGGAAGCAATTGGGTGTAATGCAGATATTATCATGCTAGATAATATGCACCCAGACTTGATGAGTCAAGCAGTAG
Source organism: Chamaesiphon sp. (assembly GCA_026786125.1). Taxonomy (GTDB): domain Bacteria; phylum Cyanobacteriota; class Cyanobacteriia; order Cyanobacteriales; family Chamaesiphonaceae; genus Chamaesiphon. Next base: position 3,614 of record JAJAYU010000318.1, on the reverse strand, counting down.
CAATCATTCGTCAAGCCAATCAACGAATTAAAATCGAAGCATCGGGAAATATTACCCTGACAACTATTCGTCAAGTTGCGGAAACTGGAGTTGATTATATATCCACCAGCGCGCCAATTACTCGATCGCACTGGCTGGATTTAAGTATGCGGATTAAGGCTTCTTAAGTAGGTGGATGCAATTATTTATAAAATAGAGTGTGGGTGAAACCTAGCCGTTGGGCCGCGATTAACGAAATACTAATAAATCACTTATTGACCCTGCATCTTCAGAACTACTGCAAATGTCCGGAGTAAGATTTTGAAATCCAGCCAGGGCGACCAGTGTTTGAGATAGTAGAGGTTGTATTGGAGCTTGATTAGAGCATCTTGGGTGGTACTCCCATAGCCATAATTGATTTGCGCCCAGCCAGTGAGTCCAGGTTTAGCTGCTAACCGTGTCCGATAGAAAGGGATTTGTTTTTGGAGTTCTTCGATAAATTCATAACGTTCAGGGCGTGGCCCAACCATACTCATTTCTCCTCGCAATACATTCAGTACCTGAGGTAACTCATCTAACCGAGTCTTGCGAATGAAATTACCGACTTTCGTAATCCGAGCATCACCTTTGACTGCCCACTGCGCTTTCCCATTCCGTTCGGCATTTTGCACCATCGAGCGGAACTTATACACAGTAAAAGCGACTCCATGCTGTCCGACTCGTTCTTGTTTGTAGAATATAGAACCTGGGCTATCTAGTTTGATTGCCAGTGCCACAAAGGGAAATACGGCTGCTAAAATCAGACCGATGATTAGTCCACAAATTAAATCTAGGCACCTTTTACCAACCCGATTGAATGTCTCAAATGGATTCTTGCGGAATGGCAAGGCTGAATACCACTGGCTACCAATGTGCTCGACAGCAACCTTGCCCATCAGTTTTTCATACAGTACAGGCATTGGTGTAATTACTACACCACACTCATGAAAATCAGTCAACATTTGGAGCAAATCGTCATCAATTGGTTTGCTAACTGCGAGCACAATCTCGTTGATACCATTTTGTTCAACTTCTAGCAACATATCCTGACGACCACCTAAAACTTGGACATCTTGATAAGTTTTACCATGAAGTTTTTTGTCGTCGTCGATAAAACCGATCGCCTGATAATGGGGATTATGCTGGAAAGCTTCCGCTAAAATCTCCCCCGTCACTCCGGCTCCAAAAATCAGCGTGCGTTGGCTGGCATGTCCCTCACCCAGGAAAACTGTATAAACTGTCCGCCAAATCGATAGCAAAATGCTGATGGCGACAATTGATAGTGCTGGTGCAAAGCGGAGCGAGAAGGAGGCTCCACTCAAGGGAAACGGGGCGGTTACAAAGTAATAAATTGCATAAAAGATCGCCGCAATCACCGCACCCAGAAAAATCCGTTGGATAGTTTGCTTTAACTGAACAGCGATACGCAGATCGTACAGATCATTGATGAACATCCAGGTTAGCCAACCCAGTCCCATAGCTACAATCCACAATGAATGGTAATTAAAATCCCATTCAAATGTTCGCTCATCCTTATATGTCCAGTACCAGATAGAGCCAATAATTCCAGTAATGATGAGTAGGCTATCAGCCAAAGACAGCAACAGTTTGCGCTCTGAGAACTCCCATGAGGGCTTCATACCTGGTAGCAGTTGGGGAAACATTGGGAGGCTCATATCATAAATAAAATAAAGTGAATTTTAGTCTTTGTGATAGCTATACTTATGAGCATTATAATAGCACTACCCTCAATCAGTTCTTATTTTTATATTCCACCTTGGGTGAAGGCGATCTTTTCGATATCGATCTTACCTTGTAGCATTTCCGGCTGCCCAACTCGTAAACTGTACCAATTTTCAGAATACTTGTACTCAGCTAATCTGTTTGTTGTTCGTCTCGTCATCCGCCCCTGCGATGTTGAGATCTAACATTAGAATTGCTGAAACGTTGCTAGAATACAGTCCACTCAGAGAAAATGAGATTGAAAGCTAAAAAAACTTTGATCAAGATGTAACGATCGATAATTACGTCCATCAGATCGATTGTATATATCAATGATGTCATCTCTATTGATTCACTACGCTGATATTTTCTAAGGTCGGATCGCTACAGCCTACAAGCTCACCACCAAGATAGAGGATCTGTTGCAGGTAAGCTAGAGCCTCAACAGTGATGATTTCACCAGGTAGTAAAACCGGAATTCCAGGCGGATAAGGGCAAATTGATTCTGCACAAATGCGACCAATTGCCTGATGAGCTGAAACACTAATTTGCGGAGATCGATCTGCTTGGCGAGGAGTAATTGCCATCTCAGTTAAAAATCGGTCTTGTGGATCGATCAATCCTAAATTAAGCGGTATGACTTCAGCATATTTTGTGGCTAGTTTGGTCAATCCCCAGATCAATCGATCGATATCTGGCTGCCGATTTCCCAAGCTGATAATAAAGGTCAAATGTCGCATTGACGGTAGTTCTGCGACGATCCCAAATTCCGAGGTTAAGATTTCATCGGCAGCAAATCCAGTTAAATTTAAACCTGTGACAGTGACAGTTAGTCGAGTTGGATCGAGATATTTACAACCAGGGGTGGGAGAATCTAATTCAACTACAGATAAGCGATCGATTTGAGCAATTTCTACTCTAGCGATTCTGGCTAACTCGATCGTTTCAGCCATTAAATTTTTACCATTTAAGGCCATTTGTTGCCGAGCAGCATCGAGGGAAGCCAATAATAAATAACTAGGGCTAGTTGACTGGAGTAATCGCAGCGATCGACCGACAGCATCCACATCAATTAAACTACTATTGACATGTAGCATCGCTGATTGAGTCAGGGATCCCAATAACTTATGGGTCGATTGCACCGTGAGATCCGCACCCATCGTCAATGCAGCAGGCGGAAAATCTGGATGGAACCCAAAATGTGCTCCATGCGCCTCATCTACTAACAGCGGAATTTGATAACTATGAACGACTTCGGCAATAGCGGCTAGATCGCCACAGACACCGTAGTAAGTGGGATAGACAACCATTACGGCTTTAGCGTCTGGATGCTGCTCCAATGCAAATTTTACGGCTTCAGGGGTAATGCTGTGGGCGATATCTAGTTCTTGTTCATATTCTGGATTGATGAAAATTGGTACCGCGCCAGCATGAATAATGCCAGCGATGGCCGAAGAATGGATATTGCGAGGCAAAATAATTTTCTCCCCTTCCCCACAGGTAGCCAAAATTGCTGCCATTACCCCGGTTGTCGAGCCATTGACCAGAAACCAGGTCTGCTGTGCTCCAAATACCGCTGCGGCGAGGATTTGGGCTTGCTCGATGATTCCGGTTGGTGCCTGGAGATTGTCCAATCCTGGCAATTCTGGTAAATCCCAGCCAAACACAGCCGCGCCCCAGTTCGCAGTAAGGATGGGGTTCATGCCGATGCCCCGCTTGTGTCCTGGGGTATAAAAAGGTGCGTGAGACTTATCGACCCACTCCTGAAGTGCGTCAATGATCGGGGTCTGAAATTGATTTAAACTATTCACCATCCACTACTTGTGCTGTTCGCGTAGCGTCTGCCTTAGCAGAGCGTAGCCGAAGTATCCACC
>JAJAYU010000317.1 GCA_026786125.1 Chamaesiphon sp. | reverse complement strand
GGAGCGGACTATTTGTGGTGAACAATTTATTAATTGCTAAAGGTCGATCAATCGATAAGATCACTCAAGCAGAAACGGTGCTGACGTACAAGCAATCTCTCGGCGATTTAGGTAAATTAGCGGCGAGTCAGTACTTAGCGGAAATTGTGTTAGCACAGGCATTAAGCGATCATCCGCAAGCAGAATTATATCAACTATTACTGCTGCATTTAGGCAGATTAAACGATCTCGATCGAGACGACAATACCGGATCGATCTCCCATTTGTGTCAAGGCATTTTTCACCTGCTGGCTCTGGGGGGAATTGCGCCCCAGGTGCATGATTGCTGTATTACGAGACAATCGATCGAGCCTAATTTTACTATACTCAATTGGCAAATTGGCTTCAGTATTGCAGCTGGTAGCACGGTAGCATTAGCCGCCGCTGGTGACGATCCGAGTGTGATGATCGATCATCGTTTAACCGCGCTAGAGTTGCTACTATTCCAACATCTATCCGATCCTAGCCTAGAAAAATTGGATTTAGCCATCGACCAATTTTCGCTCGAAGCTATCTCCGATATCGAGCTAGCTGGAGGATGGCGGCGACTCGAACGGATTTTACGCCAATATATTCATTATCATCTGAATATTCAGATTCGATCGGCAGCCTTGATCGACTTGTAAGGATAAGGAAGTCCCCCAGTCTCCCAGTCTCCCAATTGTGCGGCTTACACCATCACCACCGACTAATTTTTGGTTTAACATAGGTTGGGACGATCGATTAAATCAGCTAAAAGCTATTGTGCAATTAGGTAACTAGTCAGTATTTGTCTGTTGATCCCGCACGAACCGCTCTAAAATGGAAGATATTTTGCCGATCGTGCTTCAACATTAATTTCAGCGGTTATCACAGCCCTACCACAGTACTCAATGCGACTATCTGATTTTGACAAAGCACCAGAAAATGAAGTAACCGAATCTCACCAAACTAATGAAGCTAGTGCGGGAGTTCAAGTCAATCCGGTAACGGAAACTGTGGATGCTGCGGTGACAGGCGATCCTGTGAAGGCAGAAGTCGAAAATTCTCGCCCTCAGCCAGGATTTTTAGCTGTCCTCAAAAATCGCAACTTTGTCACCCTCTGGAGTGGTCAGATCTTCTCACAGCTAGCAGATAAAGTCTATCTGGTACTGATGATTGCAATTATTGAGAGTCAATTTCAATCAGAAAATCAGAGTATTAGTGGCTGGGTGTCGGCGATCATGATCGCTAGTACCATCCCTGCGATCTTATTTGGCTCCCTGGCAGGAGTGTTTGTCGATCGATGGCATAAAAAAGAGGTTTTAGTAATTACCAACTTGCTACGGGGCGTTTTGGTGCTGTCAGTACCATTTTTGCTGTGGTTAACCAAGGGGCAAGTGGTCGCAAATTTACCATTAGGGTTTGAGCTGCTGCTAATTATCTCTTTTTTGGTGTCTACCCTGACCCAATTTTTCTCTCCCGCCGAACAAGCTGCAATCTCAATGATTGTAGACAAGCCAAATTTACTCTCGGCAAACTCGCTCTACACGACAACGGCAATGGGTTCGCTGATTGTGGGATTTGCAATTGGTGAGCCAATTTTAGCTCTGGCAGATAGTTTTGGTGCGAGTATTGGCTTGGGCGTAAATATCGGCAAAGAATTATTAGTTGGAGCTAGTTATGCACTGGCGGGTGTATTGCTAATCATGATGCACACGGGTGAAACCAAGCAAATCCCTACAGGCGATGAGCCGCATGTTTTAGCGGATCTCAAAGATGGCGTTCGCTATCTGGGTGAGAATAAACAGATCAAAGGCGCGCTAATTCAACTAGTGATCTTGCAATCGGTGATTGCTTCGATGACGGTGGTGGCAGTGCGAATGGCCGAATTATTACCCGAAATCAAAGCTTCGCAATTTGGATTTCTCTTGGCGGCTGGCGGCGTTGGCATGGCTTTAGGTGCAGTTGGATTGAGCTATGTTGACAAAAAACTTACCCGCGCTCAGTTGAGTTTATATGGATCGATCGGGGTAGCATGTTCCTTGGTTGGATTATCATTTTCTCAGTCGCTTTGGCTAAGTTTATTATGCTTAGTGGGAATGGGTGTCTTTAGTGCGAGTGTTGCAATTCCCTCCCAGACTACTATTCAAAGCGAGACTCCAGAAGAAATGCGTGGTAAGGTCTTCGGACTCCAAAATAATGCGATTAATATCGCCCTGAGTCTACCACTCGCACTGACAGGAATAGCTGAAACCGCAATTGGTCTTCCAGCCGTACTGATTGGTTTAGCATTAATCTCCGCAATTGGTGGGATATTTACTCAAAGGTATAATTCGGTGGATTAGTGAAATGGAACCAATTATTCAACTACGCGGAGTCTCCAAAGCTTTTGGTAAGAATGTAATTTTAGATGGGATGGATTTAAATATCTATCCGAACCAAGGTTTAGGGATTATTGGGCCATCGGGGACGGGTAAATCGACGATTTTACGGATTATTGCGGGATTGCTGGCACCAGATGAGGGTGAAGTTTATATTAGGGGTGAATTGCGACGCGGATCGATCGAAGATGGCAACGATCCGATTTATATTGGGATGGTATTTCAGCAAGCCGCTTTATTTGATTCGCTCACTGTGGAAGAAAATGTGGGATTTAGGTTATTCCAACAATCTCGGATGCCTCGCAAACGGATTCGAGAATTGGTAGAAGCGAAGTTAGGATTGGTGGGGATGGCAGGTGTCGCAGATCGATATCCAGCCCAATTATCAGGGGGGATGAAGAAGCGAGTGAGTTTTGCACGGGCAATCATGTCCAATCCCGAACGGCCGCAAGATAACCCCGAAGTATTATTATACGACGAACCAACCGCAGGTCTAGACCCGATCGCATCCACAGTGATTGAAGATCTAGTCAGAAATTTACAGCAAATCGAAGATGGTTGCAAAACTCATGTCATGGTTACACACCAGGATAGTACCATTCGCCGCACGGTTGATCGAGTCATTTTTATCTATGAAGGGAAAGTCCAGTGGGATGGCAAAACGGCCGAAATCGATACTACTGACAACCCCCTCGTGCGGCAGTTTTTTAGTGCCAGTACTCATGGGCCGATTCATGTGATTGATTAATTGGTGGATGGTGGATGGTGGATGGTGAATTTTTAATCTCCTAAATATTTAGGCTGGGCTGAAGAATGTTGGCGTTAGCGGAGCGTTTGCCCGTGCCTACGGCAGGCTAACGCCAAAAGCAATAGCCTCTCAATCAGGAGACAACCCAACACACCGATTGTTTAATCTGGAACATTCTCGATCAAGTGGTTGTCTTCATAACAAAGAATAAACCGTCAATACATCAACCTTAAACCTATGAAAACATCCCTTAAAATCTGGAGCTGGTCAGTCTTAGGTGCCGTTTTGACAGCAGGTGGTGCTGGAGCACAATATGGCCCGCCGACACCGCAGACAAACGTCCCAGCGGGTGGAAATCAAGTTCGGTTTGCCTGTGAAACTATGGACAATCAGTCTACCGTAACTTATCGTCCAGTTGATCGACCCGGAGACAAATATCCGTGGGCAGTTCCCAGCACGATGGGTACTAACTGGAGTGCAAATCAACGCTGTACTGAAATTGCCCGCCGTTTAGAATACTATCGCCGTGATGGACTCAAAGAACTACGGACAGAAGTCAAAAATCAGTATGATACCGTCTGCGTTACTACCGAAAAAAATAGCGAGTGCCGAATTGTCTTTACCATCCCCAAAGGACAAGACGCAATCGCCACTAGAGATTCAGTTTTCCGCAACCTCACCGTAGCCGATAGCGGTCAACAAACTATTGGTGTCAATACTTTTGCCGATGGTGGTAATAACGGCTTGAACGGCATCTTAGGAAATATTATGGGCAATAATTCAGGAGCAGTAACTCCCAAGCCAAGCCGGATGGTGCCAAAAGGCAGCATCGATTTGCGCCCGTTCCTGTCTGAAAAAGATGGCGGTACTGGTACAAAACTTCGTCCTCCTACAGCGAAACCACCAGCCGTTCCCAACGGTGCCAAGAAATTGGATCCTGGTCGATTTTGGTAATAAACTCTAATCTATTCTTAATTTAGAGTTCAACTACCGAAAGAAATACGCAAAAAGTAAACAAATGTTGCGATCGATTTGTTAGGCTTACTTAAATGATGTTTTTTGGAGAAGGTCAAATCGATCGTGGATATTCAAATCGGGAAAGGGAAAACGGCTCGAAGAGCATACGGCTTTGATGAAATTGCCCTCGTGCCGAGTGGGAAAACACTAGACCCCAGTTTGCCAGATACTAGCTGGCAAATTGGCAACGTCAAACGTGAAATTCCGATTATTGCTAGTGCAATGGATGGGGTAATTGATGTGCGGATGGCAATCGAGCTGTCCAAACTCGGCGCACTCGGCGTGCTTAATCTCGAAGGGATTCAAACTCGCTATGAAGATCCCAATCCTATTC
>JAJAYU010000316.1 GCA_026786125.1 Chamaesiphon sp. | reverse complement strand
GTATCAGTAATATAGGGCAACTTACTACTCGGCCAAGCCTTGATCTTGCCTAGCTTTAGTTTATATTCTCTAGCTTTCTTCTCTTCGGCAGCACTGATCCAACCAAGATCCAGCATTCGTTTTAGGACTTGTTCCTGACGTTTCTTGGCTACTTTAAAATTATTAAATGGGCTATATCTTTCTGGGGCAGCGATCGTCCCTGCCATCATTGCCCCTTCTGGTAAATTGAGATCGGAGGCATGTTTATTAAAATAACTTTGGGCGGCAGTTTCGACCCCATAATTATTGTGTCCCCAATAAACTTGATTGAGGTACATTTCCAAAATCTCATCTTTGCGAAAAATTTGTTCGAGCCGGATTGATAATACGGCTTCAGCTAATTTTCGACTAAATTGACGTTTTTGAGACAGAAATAAGTTTTTGATCAACTGCATGGTGATCGTCGAACCACCTTCGCTGACACCGCCTTTGCGGAAGTTAGCAGCTAAAGCACGTCCCACACCTGTAAAGTTTACCCCTTGGTGATAATAGAACCGATCGTCTTCGATTGCCAGTAACGCCCGTTTCAGATTGGGCGAAATTCGATCGAGTGGTACTACTTCCCGATTGGCTTCATCATGGAGACTCGCCAGTTGCACCCCTTTGACATCGTAAATATAGGTAGTCTCCGTCGGTGCATAGCTACGAAGTACCCGCACATCTGGTAAGTTACGGAAGCTAATTGCCAACCCCACTAACCCGCCCGCAATGACAGAACTAGCTAACATCGTGACACCCAAAATGGTACCACCCGCGATTTGACTGATCCCACCCAAGAAGCCACGCTCCTCTGGTTGTCTGATCGGTTTAGGTTTCTTTTTGTTTAAGGCTCTAGAAGACACTTGGTTAGGGTTAGGGGTAGGGGTTTAGTAACGGGCTTTTAGGCTCTAGGCTCTAGGATTTGGTGCTCAATCTAGACCTAATTGTATCAATGTGATTGTAGACTAGCGATCGCAGGTTTAGGTTGATCGGTAGCTGACGAATATTAACGAGCAGGAAAAAAATACTTCAGTTTCTGTAGTAATTATAATAAGCTTAAACTTGCAACTGTTTTGAGATCCTGTTTGATTTTCATCATTTAATATGACTGTGAGTGTATCTGTGCCAGCATCAAATCGGTTCGAGTGGTTATTTCGGGGCATGACTGAGATTTTTCCCCACCAGCCCAATTCCACCGATCCTGGTGAAAATCTAGCCCAGCGATTAGCTCAAACAGACCGACCATTGCGAGTTAAACTAGGCATCGATCCGACTGGAGTAGATATCCACCTCGGACATAGTATCCCATTGCGGAAGTTGCGATCGTTCCAAGATGCTGGACATACTGCTGTTCTAATTATCGGTGATTTTACCGCCCGCATTGGCGATCCGACCGGAAAGTCCGAAGTCCGCAAGCAACTTACGCCAGAACAAGTTACCACCAATGCTTTAGCATATCTCGATCGGGTGCGACCAATCCTCGATTTTGATACACCAGGACGATTGGAAGTCCGCTACAACTCCGAGTGGCTCTCCAAATTAGACTTGGGACAAACCCTCGAATTGCTCTCGACGATGACAGTTAGCCAAATGCTCGCCAAAGAAGGATTTGCACTGCGCTATGAGAAAGAGACACCAATTTTTATCCATGAGTTCCTCTATCCACTCATGCAGGGCTATGATTCCGTAGCTGTTAACGCCGATGTTGAACTCGGTGGTACGGATCAAAAGTTTAATTTAGCCGTCGGGCGCGATCTCCAACGCCATTTCGGACAAACACCCCAATTCGGCTTGCTCATGCCGATCTTGCTAGGCACCGATGGAGTCCAAAAGATGTCCAAATCCCTGAATAACTACGTGGGATTAGGAGAAGATGCCCTCAGCATGTACTCCAAGCTAGAGAAAACCCCCGACAACATCATCAAAGATTACTTTACGCTCCTCACTGATCTCTCACTCGACGAGCTACCAGAGAACCCCAGAGCAGCCCAGAAACTCCTCGCCCTCACAGTAGTTACCCAGTACCACGGTGCCGCCCAAGCAGCTCAAGCCCAAGCTGACTCGATCGCCCTGATTACCAAACCAGGTCAAAATGCAGGTGGCGATAGTATCCCCGAATTCTCGATCTCTGAGATCCCATTCCCCGCCAAAATATTCCAAATCCTCTCCGCTAGCGGCTTATGCTCCGGTAGCAATGATGCCAAACGTCAAATTCAAGGCAACGCTGTCAAATTAGATGGGCAACCCATTACCGATATTGAACTTACCTACGCTGATGGAACTGAACTCGTCGGCAAGGTTCTACAAGTTGGTAAAAAACGCTTTAAAAAATTAGTGGGTTATAACGAATAATTACAGAATCTGTTCAAAGCTATTCTAGAACTGTCTCCGCGAAAAGATTGCTGTAGTTAGAATCAATAATATTGCCGTGTAAATAACTGCGTATCCAGCATTGATCAAGAGTGTATCTAATTGGGGAATCACGCCATAGACTGCGCTATTTTTGAGATCGAGGCGCGAGAGATCTGGTAAGACCAGATATAGATTGTCCGTTAATTGCTGAAAGCTGGGATTTTTGGTGATACCAGCTAGCTTCACCATGCCTTCGCTGAGGTGTCCGACCAAGTAAAGGGATGAAGTAAGCAAGATGGCTAAAATAGAACTAGTAAATACACTAAATAATAGTGCTGCTGCTGTAACTAAACATAGTTCTAAAAATAGAAAGAATGCTGTCAGCAGCAGAGGGATTAATTCGTAACTAATATGAGCAAAACTGAGAATGGATAGGTAAATAGCGGTCATGCCAGCAACTAAAATTGCCAGTACAGCAGATAATCCTAAGTGTTTGCCAAGAATGAATTCTAAGCTACTAACTGGTTTTGTCACAATCACGAATACGGTGCGTTTTTCAATTTCCTTATTAATTAAGTTAGTACCAACAAAAATTGCTACTATTACGCCAAGTAAACCACTACTGGCAACTCCAAAATCGAGCAGAACTTTGTCTTTGACAGGCCCAGCAATGTCTGGCAGAATTCTGACTGCGGCCAACATTAACAGGGCATAGAAGCCAATTACGAACAAGATTCGATCGCGTACCACTTCTCGAAAGACATTGCTAGCAACTGCCCAAATCCGAATTAAACTAAATTTTTTGGTGATTACGCCAAAGTTGTGACTAGAACTCATAATATTTATAAAATCGCCTAACAATATAGAAATCGGGGGTGAACTTGGGAGATTAGTAGCCAAAAAATGCGATCGACCCTAAAGATCCTAACTATCAAAAAAATATACTTGATTAACGGGGGCGACGATACCGTTTGAGGGTACATTTTTTGGCGAGGGCTAAGTATCGACCGTCGGTAACAGCACCACGAGGATGAGATATTGTAGTTATTGTTGGGGCTGAGAACTGCGCTGCTGTTGCCGTTTGCCTTAATTCAAATCCAGTCCAAGCAATGATTGTAGCTAATATTACTAGTTTGACTTTAGGCATAAATTTTTTGATTAAACTTCCTCAATAATATTATGACTAAGGATACATTCTTAAATAACCGATCAACAACTTCAACGAAATATCCGTTTGCAGGTAAGATAGAGGTGCCATTGTCATAACCTGCCGCCACTCTGTAGTCCATGAATGCTGATTCTCCATCTACCCTACCCATAAATGATCAGGAGACAACGGATCCAATCCTAGCCACTCCCGCGCAGCAACCAAAATTGCAGATCCGCCTCAAGAATGAAGATGGGGTGGTGAAATTAATCCTACCAACAGAAGCAGAAACTCCCGCTTCGGCCAGTTGGAATGACTTGTTGGAACAACTCCAGCAAAGACTTCAAGCCAATATCAGATTTTGGCAACCATTGGCTGTCGTCCATTTAATTGCTTACGATCGATTATTAGATGCGCGGCAATTACAGGCCATAAATGATGCCTTGAGTGATGTATCTTTGCAACTCCAAATCGTCGTAACTAGCCGACGGCAAACGGCTGTAGCCGCAGCTACGGCTGGTTATTCGGTGACTCAGCAGCTGGCGATCGATCCGTTGGTACCCCCTTCAAATGCTAACTTGACACCGCTACTCGCAGAACCAATCTACCTACAGATGACCGTTAGATCGGGCATGGACATCCGGCATCAAGGTAATGTAATTATCATGGGTGATGTCAATCCTGGGGGCGAGATTTTTGCCGCAGGGGATATTATTATTTGGGGCAGGTTGCGCGGTATCGCCCATGCTGGCTATCCCAATAACCCTCAGTGTTTGATTATGGCACTCCAGATGGAACCAACTCAACTACGAATTGCCGATCGAGTCGCCCGCGCCCCAGAAACCCCGCCGCCACAGTTTGAGCCGGAAATCGCCTATATCACCCCCCAAGGAATTCGGATTGCTCGGGCGGTAGATATGAAAACCACTCCCTACCTGCGAGAGTTAGCTCTACCGCCATCACTGCGTCCTGACTAGATTTGAGCGCATAATTCAGACTCCATCCGTAGCCACCAATCAGATTTTTATCACTAACAATCCATGACTCGCATCATCGTAATTACTTCCGGTAAAGGCGGCGTGGGTAAAACCACTGTCACGGCAAACCTGGGAATGACTTTAGCTAAAATGGGGCACCGAGTCGCGCTCGTCGATGGTGACTTTGGGCTGCGAAACCTCGATTTATTATTAGGGTTGGAAAATCGCGTTGTCTACACTGCGGTAGAAGTTCTGGCGGGAGAATGTCGGCTAGATCAAGCACTGGTAAGAGATAAACGTCAGCCAGGATTGGTACTACTACCTGCGACCCAAAATCGCAAGGCAGAAATGATCACCCCCAACCACATGAAGTGGATGATTGGCGAACTTGCACCCCAGTTTGATTTTGTGTTGATTGATAGTCCAGCCGGAATTGAAATGGGCTTCAAAAATGCGATCGCCGCAGCCCAGGAAGCTCTGATTGTAACGACTCCAGAGATTTCGGCTGTTCGGGATGCCGATCGGGTAATCGGGCTACTCGAAGCTAGTAATATTAGTCCAGCACGGCTAATCGTCAATCGTCTGCGCCCAGCGATGGTAGAAGCGAGTGAAATGATGTCTGTCGAAGATGTTAGCGAAATTCTTGCCATTCAATTAATCGGGGTTGTACCCGAAGATGAGCGCGTGATCACCTCCACAAATCGGGGCGAACCGCTAGTGCTAGAAAATAACCCCAATTCCCGTGCAGCCAAAGCCTTTGAAAATATTGCTCATCGACTCTGTGGCGAGAAAACTCCCTACTTAGACTTGTCAGTCGATCGAGGTAACATATTGACACGGCTACGTAAAATATTTACAAAATAGTAATATAACCATTACATGGTTTGAGCTAAGGCTCCAACAGCTCACCACTGATCGACTATTCGTAGGTGTTGCAACCCTCTTGTCTTTGTTATCAAAATTGATTGGATAACGTCGATATAGCTGGGTATTGGGTCGGTAGATTTGTCAGTAATTATTGCAACTATTCTTCACCCATCAACAATTTCATCATTCAGGCACTAATTCCTTCTACCGATCGCACTACTATGATCATGATTAATGAATTTCTGGACATGCTATTTCCTCGCGTTGACAGCGAGTCAAGCAAGGATCAAGTCAAGCGACGGTTACAATTAGTAATCGCGCACGATCGCACCGATCTCAGCCCCCAAATGGTTGAGATGATGCGCCAAGAAATTCTCGAAGTCGTCTCCCGCTATGTCGAAATTGACGTTCAAGGACTAGATTTTTCCCTCGAAAGCAACCAACGAGTCACCGCCCTCATCGCCAATCTCCCCATCCGCCGCGTTAAAGAAGACGCAGAAGCATCGCCGATGGGCTGGGCTGGGGATGAACCAGCTAGTTAGTTGATAGTGAATAGTGAACAGTGAACAGTGAACAGTGAATAGTGAATAGTTGATAGCTAGCGAGTAGGGTGGGCAATGCCCACCAGCTAAGGTTTTGGTCTCCCAGTCTCCCAGTC
>JAJAYU010000315.1 GCA_026786125.1 Chamaesiphon sp. | reverse complement strand
GCTTTCGATCTTGAACTACTAAAACAGTCGCCATTGGACATTTCAGTTACACATGTCTTTGATACAGTCGATCTTATTAGTGATTTATCCTGAGTATTTTCAAATATATACCCTAGCTAGATAAATTGAAATAGGCTAAATCAGTGATCTTTGGGATGTGAAAACAGCTCAGTACGATCAAAGATCGATAGGAATTAGCGCAATTTTATTTGTTAATGGGGATACATTTAATTTTTAAACCGATCTATCTGCCGAAAACAGCCCTATGTACAGACAGATTGTAATTGATCGATCCCGATTTTGGCTCGATCAATTACAAGCCGATCGCAATAGGTGTAAAGACTTTCACCGTTTAATCAGCCGCGTCACACAAGTAGGTGAATCAAGTATAACTACGCATTTTTATTTCGGCAAGTGCTTTTGTCGTACACCCTTAAAGTTGCGGCGTAGTAACAATAGAATTCAATAGATTGCTGGAAACTTCTCCGTTGCGGGAGGCAGGCTCAGTCGGAAAATCTACAAAATCGAGATCCTTCCGAAACTTAATTATTCTGGCTGGGTTGCCCACCGCAGTAGCAAAATCAGGAATATCTTTGATCACGACTGCGCCTGCACCGATGGTACACCAGCGACCGATCCGAATACTGGGAATCACGACTGCTCCAGCCCCAATATGTGTGCCCTCGCCAACTTGGACATGACCGCACAAAGTCGCATGGGGCGAAATGTGAGCATAATCACCAATAGTATTATCATGGTCGATACTTGCGGCCGTATTAATTAGCACATGTGCGCCGATCTTTGTGCCAGCTTGAATGATTGCGGCGTGCAACACAACAGTGCCAACATCGATAGTCACCTGATCCGAGACAATTGCTGTGCCATGAATAGCGGTGCCATAAGTTGCACCGATCAATGACGCAAGCTCTGCACGTCTAGCATTGTTACCAACAGTGATAATTAGGGGCGCATCTAAGGGGGGAAAGCCTTCACCCAACAAGCGAATGCCATCGCGTATTTCCATAACCTTGAATCTAGCCATCGGCGGGCTATCATCAAACATCCCAATCACTGTCGTGCCAAGGCTATTGAGGATCTCTGTGATCACTTTGGAGTGTCCACCAGCTCCATACAGATACATGTGCTTAGTCGCGAGATTCATGATATATTTCGGTAATTAATCGTATTTATGTGGTGTGAATCGTAATTAAAACTAGATTTAGTAATGTAATTAGATTGTGTTTGATCGGGGTTTAAACTAACGATTAATTATCGTGTTGACGCAATCTTAAATCATTGATGCTTTTTGAGCAAGCTGTAATAACTGAAGAATTAGCTAACAGCAGGCTATTTAGTTGATTAGTATCTATCTATACAAACGAACTATAATCTAGAAATCAGAAAGATAGAAAAAACATATTCGTGAGTGAATAAAGTTTTTATCTTGAAACAATCTATTAACTAGCTATGAGCTTAGATACTATTGAGTGAGATCGCTTTTGATCGAGATTTTGTTACTTTACTGGTTCGCCAGAAATTACAGCTCATTCTTACAATAAAGTTGCCGAAATACCATAAATCGATCTGTGCTGTGCTCAAAGTAGCCGATCTCAACTCCCTGACTTAAATATTCCCGAAATCATGCTGAAAATGAACTATCGTTGGGGTGGTCATGTAAATCAAAAATTCGGTTCTAGTGATCTAGCGATCAATTTCGCCAGGCGAACGCTACACGAACAGAGCAGGATCCACTTACAATGCAGTTAGACGATCTGCTCCAAATAATGTGCCAATTTAGGGCGATCAATTATTAATCTGTAAATATTAGATGTCTGACTTTAATCTTCAAGCATTGCTCAAAGATACTTTAGTGTGGATTGAAAGTCTGGGATCGATCGGGGCGATTGCTTTCATCGGTATCTATATTATCTCGACCGTAGCATTTTTACCTGCTTTTATTTTGACATTGGGTGCAGGTGTGCTGTTTGGCGTATGGCTAGGCAGTATTTATGTTTTTATTGGTGCCACATTAGGTTCGATCTTGGCATTTTTAGTTGGTCGTTATTTTGCCCGCGATTGGGTTGCTAAAAAAATCGCGGATAATGATAAATTTAGAGCGATCGATCGAGCTGTCGGCAAGGAAGGTTTGAAAATCGTATTACTTACGCGCCTATCACCAGCTTTTCCATTCAATTTATTAAACTACGCTTTTGGTGTGACCGGAGTTTCTGTCCAAGATTATGTGATTGGTTCGATCGGGATGATTCCAGGTACGGTTATGTTTGTATACATTGGCTCCCTGGCTGGTAATTTGGCTCTAATTGGGACTGATGCCCAGCCAACTAATCCCACTCTCCAATGGACAATTCGGATCGTCGGCTTGATCGCGACAGTCGCAGTAACTGTGTATGTTACCCGTTTAGCAAAGCAAGCACTGGCAGATTCAGTTAATTAGTTGATAATTGATAGTTAGAAACCTAAAGATCTGTAGGTTGGGTTGAAGAATGTTGGCGGAGCCTCTCCTTCAGGAGACAACCCAACACACCTAGCAAAGTTTCTTTTATCGATTAGGCGACGTTTTCGTCGGCTCAGTTGCTCCGTTCGCATTCGCGAAGCGTCTGCCTCCGCAGAAGCGTTCCGAAGGAAAGGAGAATAGCTAGAAACCTAAAGCCTAATGTCTAATGAAAATACTCTCACCGATGGATGCTTACAATCAACAATTGATTGAATCTGTACATCCCCCTGACTGGGTTAATCCTGAACCTGCGGATATTTACGATCTGGCGGTGATTGGTGCGGGGACTGCTGGTTTGGTCGTGGCAGCGGGTGCTGCGGGATTAGGATTGGGCTTGAAAGTAGCTCTGATCGAGCGAAATTTAATGGGCGGAGACTGCCTAAATTTTGGCTGTGTACCCTCGAAAACGATAATTCGATCGAGTCGGATCATCGGCGAGATTTGGCGGGGTCAGGAGCTAGGTATTCGGGTCGAAGGGGTAGAAATTGATTTTGGGGCTGTGATGGAGCGGATGCGCCGAATTCGGGCAAATATCAGCCATGCTGATTCAGCCGCTAGATTCCGAGAGCTAGGCGTGGATGTCTTTTTGGGGGATGGCAAGTTTACAGGTAATGATGCCGTCACTGTAGGGCAACAGGTGCTTAAGTTCAAGAAAGCGGTAATCGCCACAGGTGCTAGAGCTGCCACACCGAATATTCCTGGGCTGGTAGAGGCAAGATATCTGACCAATGAAACCGTATTTTCTCTAGTCGAACGCCCTCAGCGATTAGCCATTATTGGCGGTGGCCCAGTGGGGTGTGAATTGGCACAAACCTTTCAGCGATTGGGGTGTGATGTAGTTCTATTACATAGCCACAGTCATATTTTAAACAAAGAAGATCCTGCCGCCGCCGCAATTTTGCAGCAGGTATTACAAACAGAAGGCGTAAATCTGATTCTGGATTGCCAAGTGCAACAGGTGACAGCAGATCGATCTGGTAAAACTATCACTTTCACCACCAATGATCGAATTGAAAATATTACCGTAGATGAAATTCTCGTAAGTGCCGGACGAACTCCAAATATTGAAAGTCTATACCTAACCCAGGTTGGCGTTGATTATCACGAGAAAGGCATCAAAGTTAATGACTACTTACAAACAACTAACCCGAAAATTTACGCTGCGGGGGATGTCTGTATGAAATGGCAATTTACCCATGCTGCTGATGCTGCGGCGCGAATTGTGATTAAGAATACCCTGTTTTCACCATTTGGATTCGGCAAAACCAAACTGAGCAATCTCGTCATGCCGTGGGTGACTTATACAGATCCTGAAATCGCCCATGTGGGATTGTCCATACATGATGCTCAAACACAGGGATTACAAGTTGGTATTATTAAGATCGAAATGTCTAGTGTTGATCGAGCAATCACGGATGGTGAAACTGCTGGATTTCTCCAAATCATTCATCGTCAAGGTAGTGACGAGATTCTGGGAGCGACAATCGTGGCTAGTCATGCTGGCGAAATGATCTCCGAGCTAACTACCGCAATGGTGCATAAGATTGGATTGAGCAAACTCAGCAGCGTGATTCATCCCTATCCCACTCAAGCTGATTGCATCAAAAAAGCTGCCGATACTTATCGACGCACCTTGCTCACACCCCGCACCAAAAAAATCCTCGGATTACTTACCAAATTTTCCTGAAACTATTAAGAGTTGGGAGTTAAAAGAGTCGATGATAAATATTTGTTACAAAGAGCAAGGGGTGGCATCATAATCCAGCAATGTGTACTTTTTTAGTATTCTCAGGCACAGAATATCCGATCAGAAATCGGTACTTTGCATATTAGCCCCGCTTTAAACATATTAATAATTCCGCTCTGCTGTCGCTAGACTCCCAACTCCCAACTCCCAACCTAATGTATGACTGAAACAACTAAGACACTTTGCCCCTACTGTGGTGTCGGCTGTGGATTAGAAGCTTCGCCGCCTGCCCAACCAGGGAAGTCGATTAATCGGGATAGTAGTGGTACGCCAATCTGGAAAGTGATGGGAGATAAATCCCATCCTTCGAGTCAGGGGATGGTATGTGTCAAGGGCGCGACAATTAGCGAGTCACTCTACAAAGATCGATTAGCCTATCCGATGGTACGGGATAGTCTCGATCAACCCTTTAAACGAGCGACATGGGAAGAGGCGTATACTCGGATTGTCGATCGAATCAAAACAGTCCTCCATACTCATGGTGCTGAGGGCCTCTGTATGTATGGTTCGGGACAGTTTCAGACGGAAGATTATTACACTGCTCAAAAACTGCTCAAGGGTTGTTTGGGTACGAATAATTTTGATGCCAACTCTAGACTGTGTATGTCTTCAGCAGTATCTGGCTACATTCAGAGTTTTGGAGCCGATGGGCCACCCTGTTGTTATGATGACATCGAAAAGACTGACTTTGCGTTCTTAATTGGGACGAATACTGCTGAATGTCATCCAATTATCTTCAATCGGCTCAGAAAATATCATAAGCAAAATGATCGAGTCAAAATAGTCGTCGTCGATCCCCGCCGTACCGCCACCGCTGAAGTCGCAGATATCCATCTGGCAATTAATCCAGGTACAGATATTGACTTGCTCAATGGAATTGCTTATTTATTACTACGGGCGGGTAAAGTAGATCAAGAATTTATCGAATCCTGTACTAGCAACTTTATCGCCTTTGCAGAGGTGATCCAACATTATCCGCCTGACGTAGTTGCAGTAAAATGTGGCATTTCCCAAGCAGATCTCGAACAAACAGCTAAATGGTGGGGCGCGTCCAAAAATGTCCTGTCATTCTGGTCGATGGGAGTCAATCAATCCAGTGAAGGTACAGCCAAAGTTCGCCATATTATCAACCTGCATTTGATGACCAGACAGATTGGTAGACCTGGCGCAGGGCCATTTTCCCTTACTGGACAACCGAATGCAATGGGTGGACGGGAAGCTGGCGGACTAGCGCATATTCTCCCTGGCTATCGCCTCGTCAAGAATCCCGCCCACCGTGCCGAAATCGAACAACTCTGGAACTTACCCCCAGGCAGAATTTCTGCGGAAACGGGGAAAACTGCCTGGGAAATGATTACTGGGATGGAGACTGATTCGATCGGGTTATTATGGATAGTAGCTACCAATCCAGCGGTGAGTATGCCCGACCTCCTGCGGACGAAAGCAGCCCTCTTAAAGTCTCCATTTACGATCCATCAGGATGCTTATTACCCGACTGAAACCGCCAAGTATGCCCACGTCCTGCTTCCTGCCGCTCAATGGAGCGAGAAAACAGGCGTGATGACCAATTCTGAGCGGACAGTCACCCTTTGCCCAGCATTTAGAAGTCCTCCAGGGGAAGCCAAAGCTGATTGGGAAGTCTTCGCCGAAGTCGGGCGGAGATTGGGCTTCACTGACGAATTTTGGTTCAAAACTAGTGCCGATGTCTATGGTGAATTTGCTAAACTCAGCGCGGGTCGCCCCTGCGATGTCACCGGACTCAGCCATCAATATCTCAAAGATAATGGCCCGATCCAATGGCCACACCCCACAGGTTGCACCACCAAACACGGCAAGCGACTGTATACCGATCTCCAATTTCATCATTCCGACAAACGCGCCAAATTTGCCGCCTGCCACTCCAAAGGACTGGCGGAGCCACCTGATCCAGATTATCCATTCATCCTCACCACAGGGCGTTTATACGGCCATTGGCATACAATGACTCGGACTGGACGGATCCCTAAATTACAACAAATGCATCCTGACCCCTTCTTGGAAATTCATCCCAAGGATGCGATCAAATTAAATATTGAAAATGGTGAAATGGTCGAAATTCGATCGAGACGCGGTATCGGTAGATTTCCCGCATTGGTAACACTAGCGATCAATCGAGGCACAGTATTTGTCCCGATGCACTGGGGCGAACTGTGGGCAAAAGATGCCGAAGCAAACCTCTTTACTCACGATGCTGCTTGTCCCGATTCCTTGCAACCAGAACTTAAGGCTTGTGCGGTGCAATTAATTGCGGTCAAATCGATCGTTTCTACATCTTCGATTCCTTTTGGGGTGACAATGAAGGTATCGAGCAAATTGGGTGTTTATGGGTAATCCACCTAATCGATGCTTGAGTAGCCAGTGTACAAAAAGTGCCGTCAGATTATCGCTGACTTATTAAAATATCAAGGAATAGCTACTAGGATAAATATTTTCAGAAAACAACACTTTTCCATACATTTTTTATCTTAATTTCTTATTTTAACTTCCATCGATAGATAGCGAAAACTCCAGCTAAGGAAACTCCAATAATAACTATTGTCCAAAACCAAGCTTCTTGAATATTACCTGCTTCTACTGCGAAGTAAATTGCCATCGGCATCGTTTGAGTTTGACCAGGAATATTTCCAGCTAACATCAAAGTTGCCCCAAACTCACCTAATGCACGAGCAAAAGCGAGTACTGTACCCCCTAAAATTCCTGGCAATGCTAAAGGAAAGGCAATATGCCAAAATACTTCTACTTCTGATGCTCCCTCAACTCTAGCTGCATCCATCACTAGTGTATCGATTTGTTCAAATGAACCTAATGCTGCTCGATAAATCAATGGAAAAATAATGACTATTGCTGCTAAAACTGCGGCGTACCAAGTAAATATAATTCTCAAATTCCACTGAAATAATATCTGCCCTAACCAGCCATTTTTCCCAAACATTACTAGCAGGATAAAGCCAATAACAGTCGGCGGTAATACTAGGGGTATCAGAGATATTCCTTCGATTAGAGATATCAAAATATTCTGAAAGGTAGGAAGCTGTCGCCTCAATCGAAATCGGTACATTCGATAAGCACTAGTTGTACCCAAACTAACTGCTATTAAAGTAGCTAATAATGATACCTTACAAGAAATCCATAGTGGTGATAGATCCGGCAATAACATAGCACTAACCAAAATAGTTTAAGACTTGGCAATCCCAAACCCATACTTTTTAAAAACTAGCTGTGCTGGTTTAGTTTGTAAAAATTTAATATACTGTTTAGCTGATTCTAACGCTTTAGTTGAATTAAGAATAGCAATCGGATAAACGATCGGGGCATGAAGCTTTGTATCAGCGATCCCTGAAACCATCACTTTATTAGAACTTTTAGCATCAGATACATACACAATTCCTGCGTCAGCATCACCTGTCTCAACAGCGGCGAGAACCGATCTAACATTATTACCTAAAACTAATTTAGACTTCACTCGATCTAAAATATTTAAGTTTTTCAAAACCTCAACTGCATACTGTCCAACTGGTACACTTCTGGGTTCCCCAATTGCAATTCGCTGAATTTCCGGTTTTAATAATTGACTAAAATTAGTAAGTTTTAATTTTGATGTTGTGGGGCTAACTAAAACTAAAATATTTGTTAGGAGATTGTTTCGAGTTTTTGTCACTAGCAAATTTTGCTGTTCTAACTTATCCATCTGTTTACTCGCAGCCGAAATAAATATATCTATTGGTGCCCCTTGTTCAATCTGTTGTTGTAATGCTCCCGATGAACCAAAGTTATACTTTACCTGTCTATTCGTACTCGATTTTTCATAGAGTGGTGTTATTTCTTGAAGTGCGGGCTGTATACTTGCAGCAGCAGCAACTAATAATTCTGAAGACTGAGAACTCGCTGGCTGCGTAATTTCTCGGAATATACTAAAAGCAATTAATCCCAGCGATACTAGAAAACTCAGTAGTGTGGCTTTTAAATATTTTCGACTCACGAGCAACACCATTTGAACTGGACGATCCGATCTTGCTAAAAATACCAACCGCATGTCAAGATATTACCAACTAAGTTGGTAGATATTATGCCTCGCAAAGATCAAGGCTGGATTACTTTTCAGCTTCCAGAAGCCGAACGACAACTACTTGAAAGCTACTGCAAACAAACTGAGCGAGGAAAAACAGATATCCTGCGCGAACTTGTAAGAACTTTGAATAGTTGTCAAAGCCTTTCTGCTGGCTCAGCCCTTGCCCCAGCAACTATTCGCAAACAGGTGATGGCTCCGGGTAGATTTGAAATTCATTCGATGCGGGTAAGTGCTCGTAATGTACTTCCCGCTGAGGTTAAAAAGGTAATACTCGGTAGTATTAATGCCGAAATTGTACTTGAAATAGCTCCAGACATTGATATTGTTTCTGTGATCACTCGCTCTTCCGCTGAGGCATTAGAACTTGTACCAGGAAAGCTAACTTATGCTGTTGTTAAATCGAGTGATGTCATGGTGGCAGTGGATGGGTTTGAGTAGTTACGAACCATTTTTTCTTTAGATTATGGCAGCTTAAAATTGCCCAGTGTCAGCCAACCAGGGAGATCGGCATCTTGAGATTTATTCGCAAATTTGATCGGGTGTCCCTGTGGTAGCCGATTTGGGACTCGCATCACAAGTCGATAATTGCCAGCAGCTAGTCTAGTTACGTCTAAACTATCCCTCCACTTTCGAGCTGGATCATTAGGCAATAACCCTGTGATCTTACCTGTACCAGTAAAAGTTTTGGTCAGTTTGCCCCCAGAAACCGCCCCAAATTCAACAGGCCAATCATAGTAAAATGGTGCTACGCCACGGTTGACGAGTTCGACATGCACAGGTAGTTTGCCACCTGTTACCTTGTCAATTTGAACTGCCGGAACATGAAACTCATAACCCATTCTACGGACTTCCGCCGCCGCTCGATCGATCCGTCCACTATCCTGCCTTTGCCTGAACATCCCGCTATCCATCACCCAAGAAGCATGTGTGGCTTCCACAGACTTCCGAAAGCTCTGAATTTCCGGTTTGCTAGGAGTCTCATCAAACACTTCCCCCCACGCTTCAGGACGAATTTCACCACCAATGGGAGCAATTTTCCATTTTGCCTCCGCTGCGGTGCCAGCCGCTTTCAGAGATGGCATGTAAAACCAGCTTTTGTCTTTCGCGCCTGTGTCTAGAGTTCCCCAAGCGAATGAGTCATCGTGATAGCCGAATTTAAGTTGAGCATTAGCCGCATTTTTGTCATCATTCTCACCGACTGGATATCTCAGGAGCACGGGAGTAACCTTAAATGCGGCTGTATAAGCATCTAGTACTTCTTTTTGTGTCACCTTACTTGCAAAAAGTTCGGGGCGAGGATCTGTATGCCATTCGCCCCAACTACCGAGCAATCCAGCGGTGATAAAGCCGATGCGCGGATCTCCATCGTATTTTTTACCCAGTGCGATGATAAAAGTATTTAGAGATCGTCTCAGGTTCTTGTCCTCGTAGTTAGGCGTTTTCGCTTGAGATGGTGGTTCCAACGAGCTATTTGCGTTTGGATACTTGGTGATTTTTAGACCATCTTTTACCAGAAATGAGGGAATACCAGTTTTCTGATCTGGGTACTCTAGATAGATCCGAAACACTGCTTGATGTCCGCGACTGGAGATATCATTGAGCATTTTTTCTAGCGGTTGCCAGTCAAACTGGTTGTAGCCCTTGACCAGTTTTGAGTAGGGGATATAGTTAAATTCCAGTGAGTGGGGAAACATCGATCTGTTATCGCCCTGATAAGGAACTAACCCTTTCAGGGGGTTGTCTACTGCGGCTGGAGCGTATTCAAGGGTTTTTCGGACATCACTAGGCTGGTTAGTAGAAATGGGTTTACTAGTTGGAATAGTTGAGCTAGTTGGATTTGGCGGATTGTTGTTATTATCACTCTCATTATCTTTATCACCACAACTAACCATCCCTGCTACCAGAAATATCGTTACCAAACTGATCAGCCACAACCGCAACATCGACTATCCTCTTGCTAATTTTTGATTATTTGCCCGCTAATTTTACTACGGAACTCGATCGGTATAAAATTTAGCAATCCACTTATGCTCAAATCAGCGTCGAGTAACGTTAAAGCCGCGAACATCCCATAAATTTTTAGATGATAATGGATTGTAGGTATTTCCTGTACTCACTTCAATAATTTATCGATCGTCCCATGCTCAGTCAATTATTCGATCTTGCCAATCTATTCGTCTTGCCATTTTGGGCATTGATGATCGTCCTGCCAAAATGGGAGATTACTCGCAAAGTAATTACTTCACCACTGCCTTTTGTCACCCTCGCAGGATTGTATATTTACCTGCTGATTGTTGCTGTCGATCCTGAATCAGCCCAAGCTCTTGCCAATCCTAAACTGGCTGATATTGCCCGCTTTTTTGCCAATGAAGGAGCTGCGGCTGTCGGTTGGGTACATTTTCTGGTGATGGATTTATTTGTGGGACGATACATTTATCTGGAAGGACAAAATAATGGGATCGTCACCATTCATTCGCTCATTCTCTGTCTGTTTTTTGGTCCAATCGGGTTATTATCTCATCTAATTACTCGCGCGATCGTCAATAAAATCAAACCAGCCACACCTACTTCAGAGCCTGGTTAAATGGATATTTACTCAATCTTTCAACAAACAAAACGTCAGCGAACTAGTGATGGAGAAATAGTCCCAATTCTGGATGTTTGCGATCGATCAAAAAAATTGCTGGTGATCATCTGCCCCCAGTTGGGAGATTTTGATAGTCTTGAGTATGCTTGGTGGTTGCAGCGAGCACAAAAAGAACTGGAAGCTAATGGTGTAACTGTGCGAATGGTGGGGATTGGCGATCGATCTTCTGGTCAAAAATTCTGTGAATTCACCAAATTTCCAGCAGAATGGTTATTTGTCGATCAACGAGCAGAGTTGCATTCACAGCTCAATCTTTACCCAGGTTTATCAGTTAAGTTGCCTCGTTTCTCAGCAGCTCAAAATGCTTGGGTAAATCTGATTTTAATGTGTGCAGGTATTGGTAGTCCTGGTACATTAGGAGAGGTGTTTCGCGGTTACAAAGGCGATCAATCTGCCCCTCAATTAATTGCTGCCGCAGAGATTGTCAATGCCAAACCACTACCACCAATTGCCGGATCATTTTTTGATGTAGCTGGTGGTAGTGGTTTTCAAAGACCCTTTGAACTAGCAACATTGAGACTGCGAAATATGGCGGAAGTACTAGGTAATTGGGCTACTTATGTCCCCGATCCTACTTATCTAACTCAACGGGGCGGCACCTTTTTATTCGATGCCCAGGGAGTACTATTATACGAACATCGCGATCGAGGTATCCTCGGTTTTGCCGCTAATATGAGTCAACCACTCTCGTTTCTGGAAAAGGGTTTGATAATTGATAATTGATAATTGATAGATCTGTAGTTTGGGTTGCGGATGCGCGTACGCCATAGTTTCCCGACGGATTAGATCTGTAGGTTGGGTTGAAGAATGAAACCCAACACACCCAGCAATTGAACCCAATCCCCCAGTCTCCCAGTCCCCCAGTCCCCCAGTCTCACTTCACT
>JAJAYU010000314.1 GCA_026786125.1 Chamaesiphon sp. | reverse complement strand
GACCTACCCACTTATATCGACGAATTGCGATCGATGGAAATCGAGTGTAGATTCAATTTGTCCTACCACGATAATGTCAAAGGGGTTTCCTATGTGTGCGATCGGAAGGTCTATCGCGGCTGCGATCTTGGCTATGGCTGGAACGATATTTCTGCCAAACTCAACTACGAGCCAGAACGAGATCTCGAAGTAATGCAACAGGCGAATGCTATTGCTAATGCTGTCAACGCTAAACTCGATCGCCATCAAAAGACTCAATTCGATCGCCTGACCCAGATTAGCTGGCAGATGCTCGATGGTAAACCACAGTTTAAAAATACTCGCCTCACGCTGGACTATGACCCCGAACTCCAACAAATGACCTTGTTGCGGCATCGCCCCTGTAAAGTGGTGCTGTGCGCTCAGATGCAAGCCGATGGTAGTTGGCAACCAGTCGGCTTACCCAATATTCAACTTAAAGATGTCGAACTCATCGATCGCACGAGTCTAAAATTAGGGATTCAGGCTCTTGACAACTCTCCGATGGATAATCTCGATCGGGCTGTAATCGACGATTTGATCGACGATTCTCTTGAGCAAAATCGAATTAACCTTGCAACTAAACAACCTCAACCTCAGTTTTATGCCGATGATGATGGGTTGTCGATGTAACTATCGATCATAGCTGTGAGCGGCGGGGGTCTGGCGCAAGGTATGAGTTAGTGTCGTGCGCTTAGTGTCTGGTATCCAATAGTTGCCCCAAACACACGACTAGCAAGGGTTTGAAATGTAATTGTACATTTTTGGCGCATTGGGCAACTTTAGCCTTCGAGCTATTTACTACACAGAATTCATTAAAATCTTCCAAAAGTATCGCCAGTTCCAGTTATTCGCACCCATAGCCACTGACCCCATGACAGGGAACACCCTCCAACGTTTGTACTATTTTCTACGTCATTTCCAAATAGAGTTTTGTCCGCAAATTGAGAGACAACTGCACCATTTTGTGCTGCCTTAGCTGCAAATAAAGCTCTCTTGGCATCTGGCAAATTGGTTATTTTTAAGACACGATCGAGATTCGCTATTGCCCTATTATAATTTGGTGGTTCAGAGAGCGCAGCCTTTATAGCTTGTTTCATAAATTGATTAACTTTTGAATCTTTGTATTTCAAAGCTAAAGGTTGAGCCACACAGCAAAACCCTGACCGAGGGTATTCATGAAGTGTTCCAGTCAAACTCATCGACCCAATTTTTTTCACAGAAATAGACATCTTGCAAGAGTAGTCACGATTATCGACAGATAAGTAACGAGTAATGGCAAATGCCTGTGCCGCACTCAATACAATCAGTGCAGTCAAAATAGCTAAAAAACAAAGAGCTAGATACTTAATAATTCCTTTACTTAGCAACGGTCAACTCCAATACTAATACTCTTCACCGTTCCTTTTTCACCCTTGAAATTTATCCCAGACCAATTATACTTAGGATCTGAAAAATAAAATTCATCTCCCCTCTGGCCGTCGTTGGAGGTAGCTGGTAAATAAATTTTTCTGGCTTTGCTCATCAAGTCTCCTGTTCTAATTCCCGTGTCCGTAGAATACCGCGAACTACTAGTAGTAATAGAATCTACATAAAATTTATTAGTTTCAGAGATACCATCAAGTTCAATATTGATACCATTATATGTTAAGGTAATATATTTGCTTTCTCCACATGGAGAATAACCTGTTTTTCTGCTTTTTGGTAAACCCAGCTTCTTAATAACATCTTTCTCGCTAACGCCCATAAGTATTCCCCTGTTCATCCGATTTGTAACAAGAGCATGGCATGATTAGCCATTAGGTAGCGTTGAAATGGATATTACCACACCCTTACCCCGCAGAGATAGTGCGGAATAAGGGTTATCGCTTTTAAGGCTATGACTCGATCGATCTCCTCTGGCTGGTTGGCGAACGTGCCAACTGGCATACGAGATTGTAGGATACGTGATTTTTGGTGGCTTAGATGCTTCGCTAAATGGTTGTGAAAACCTATCTATTTTGCCCGATCGGATAAAAAGTTAGGTCTATTTACTTCACCTTGCCTTAGGTACAAATCATGACCATAGCCGATAATAGACTGCCGCTAAAGAACACAGCCGACTTATTTCCCTGTAAAGAACTTCTCCCTGGAATTGTCATCTGTGAATCGATCGATGGCGATCCCCACTCTTGGGGCAATGCAACTCATCAACAACCGCCGTTTTTGGTCTATCTAGGCTATAGTTCCCCCCAGGAAAGAGATGACTACATCGCTCAACTGCGGCATATTTGGAAAATCGATACTGAGATTACCTACCGCGCCGCCAAACGGGTGATGGGTTATTGGTATGAGATTAAAATTCGGGGGATGCGGCGGTATTCAGACCCTACGGTGTTCGATCTGGAGTATTTGAGTGAAAGCCAAGACTATGGCTTAGATTATCTAGTGCATCTCGTTCAATCGCGGTTAGAGGAAGCCAATTATGAGGCGATGATGACCAGTCGAGTCATTACCCACTGTTAAAATCGAAAGATATCGATTGCTAGTCGATCGATATCTCCTTGCCAACACTTGTTTTTACACGATCTCTCGATTTAGTTTCTAGTCAAGCCGACCTCGATCGTAACAATCGTCGTTCGACTCAAGTGCCAACTGGAAGACGCTTGGGCATCAAAGGCAGTAGGAAAGTAGCTCGTAAAATTGGATATAATTATGTGTGGATAACATATAAGTATTTTGATTAAATCACGATCGTTTGAAATGCTCTAAATTATTCACGATCGTTATAATATCAACCATGTATTTTTTGAGAAAGACTAGTTTACCCAACATATAATTGGCATAGTTGCTGGAATTAGGAAAAATTATGATTACTGCGCTGTTTATGGGCTGGACAGATCCAATTACTCAATCCTGGTTTCCGATTAGAAAAATGTCTTTGACGGCTGCTGGCTACCGTACTTGTTATGTGAATGGAGTTTTTCAGGCGATCGATGTTAGTCCCAATATGCGATTGCTATTTGATAAAGGATTAATTAAACCTGATGAAATTAAAATTTCTCAGGAAATTCCTTCACTCTTTGCCCAACGGCTACCGATCTCTCGTCCTGAAGATGCAATAAAAGAGTTAGAGTTTTTCGACTTAAATCGTCCTCTCGATCCGATCGTATTTGGAGCGAGAAGTGGCGGATATTCAATTACTGACGGCTACGATCTCTTTCCTGAAATTACAGCCGATCCAACTGGAGACTATCACTTCTACTTTCTTGCTCGAAATCTCAATAAAGCGGGGACTTCGATCCATAGATATATCGATAGTTTATCAGTAGGTATGGTCTTAGAGTTCGATTGGAATGGTTATCTTACTCATGGCAATATTGTTTTAGGAAAACTGCCAGGATATTTAGTTGATGTGGTGAGATGCGATCTGCCGATTGAGGTTGAAGTTGCCAAAATTAATTCAAAAGTTGGCTGGAATTATTATCATCTTCTTTGTCATGCTACTGTTAGATTGAAACCATTTACCGAAACAAAATATCAACTAGCTCTGGAAACCGTCTTGGCTACATGAGTAATTTGTTTTTAATTTATCAATTAACTGAAGAAATGAGGGTTGTCGATCGACCTCCCGAACAAAGAAAAGGTGTACTTAATAAAAGTTGGTACGAACATCCAGAACTAGGATTATGTTTGTTCAAAGCTGCCACTTCACCGCGAATGCCAATTCCAAACGTGCGGAATGATTGGTCGGAGAAGGTGGTTTATGAAATCTCAAAGCTATTAGATTTACCTGCCGCTCGCTATGAATTTGCGCTGGCTTGGAATGAAGAACGACAGAATTTTATTGAAGGTTCTTTATCTATTTACTGCTTGCCTTCATGGTTTGAATCGATTGCTGGCGGAGACTTTCTGACAAGTAGTATTCGTGACTATGAAACAGATTATCCATCGAGCTATAGTGTTGAAAATGTCCTAATAGCCCTGGCACAAAATGAGGTCGGTTGTCCTCAAAACTGGGCAGAAGTACCAGGAATAGATCGTGCTACCGATTTATTTGTCGGCTATCTGGCTCTGGATGCAGTCTGTACGGGAGTAGACCGACATCCAAATAACTGGGAAGTAATGCTCGGAGATGGCAGACTAGATCTTGTCCCCAGTTTCGACCACGGATCTAGTCTTGGTGGAAATCTGAGTGAATCGACCAGAGCGACGATTGCTGCTAGCAACTTCGATCCCAATTTAATGAAATCAGCTTTCTGGAATAATGCCGGACGAGTCAATCCAATTCAAGCATTTGAGATTGCTGCAAATCTCTACCCTGATGCTGCCCAGATCTGGCTGGAAAGGCTCATTCAGATCGATTCCGACCAAATCGAAGCTATCTTCGATCGAGTCCCTAGTGAGCGAATTACCGCTACTAATGCTAAATTTGCTCAAGACTTGCTAGATGCTAACCGAGATCGGATCTCCAGTTATTTCATGGCTAAACAAACTACCGAATCCCCGCTTTTATCCGATGTTCGCGCAACGGCGATCGACCCAATCGAGCAACAATCAGATTCGGATACTGACGATCTGAGTCTTGGTGGCTGAGAAATTCCCTACTTCCGACTCCCCGCACCGTTATCGGTGCTTTTTTATTGTCATCAACCCTCAATTGCTTCGCTTGATGGACGTGCAACCTGTGTGGGGTCAGATTTTCCCCTCAGCAGTTTTAACCAATCCACAAAAACGATGACTGCAACTCAAGCTCCTAGTAAATCTGGTAAATATCTCAGCCCTCAATATGCGGCAACCGACTTCAGTTTTCCTCACGCCCAGGTGGTGCGGGGAGAAGCAGACATGACTCACTGTGGCTACTTTATCCCTCTACCCCAAGCTCAAAAAGCTGGCTGGAGCAATCTAGAAGCCACCGAAACGATTATCTATAGCTACAATAACGGCGAGAAAGCCGAAGGGATTTTGCTCGCCCAACCGCGAATGGTACTGTGTG
>JAJAYU010000313.1 GCA_026786125.1 Chamaesiphon sp. | reverse complement strand
TTCTAATGGTTGGCTCTAATGCTGGTACACTAGACACACTGTACAATATCAATAACTCGAAAACGGCAGTTAGCCTCATCGACAAGTTTATCGTAATTTCACCCAATGCAGCATTCCCCTATCGGATTACTAGAGGAATTGTTGAACTAAATTATCGCCTCCAATATTTACTAGATTTGATTGAGAGTAGATCATTTACTGCCAAACAAATGTTCGAGGCAATTGGGCAAGATGTCGCGACTGCAAAATCTCAAAATATCAATATTTCAGACATACATGGTGATATCTCCAAAGTTACCATGCAAGCATTAAATCTACTCAATCCGGCCGAGCAAAAGCAGTTTGTGATTAGGTACTCTGTCGATATTGGTAAGTTGCAAAGACGCGCTGGCAGCGAATACCTAGATATTGTCAACAATCTCATCGCCCAAAACAAACTAGAGTTTCGCAAAGGCACGTTTGTCAAATACTCTGCTCCAGTCAATGGCAAATCTAACTGTGAATATCTAGATAGCGAAAATATTAATCAGCCAGTATTGGATACTCCAATTAGGATTATTATCAATTGTGCTGGATTCCAAGATGTCACAAAATCGGATTCAATCCTGATTCAAAATTTGATTCGACGGGGCATCTGTATCCCGAATGATTCTAATCGTGGATTTGTCATAGATAAAAACTTTAAAGCTAACACCAACTGTTATTTGATGGGGCCATTAGTTGCTGGTAATATTGATGGCGATTTCAAAGTTTGGCACGCAGAGAGTTGTCAGCGAATCATCTGTTTATCTGAAAAATTAGCAGCAGCATTACACCAGTCCGAATTCCAAATACCTGTTGTACCCACAATTGAGAAGACTGAATTACTCGTGAGTGCAGGCTAAATGATCGGGTTAACCCCTAGAGGGCGGGTGTAAAGTACTGCCCCTACAGGTTGACATTACTGCCAGGAAAGCCAATCGGATTGCTAAAGCCCAGTTCATTCTAAGTGAAGCGAGGAAGAAATTATTCTTTTCTCGCTGCTGCATTCCTACCAATCCGATCGAGATCTGCGGTAAACTATGTTCTCATTGTCCATAATCGATCAATGCAAGCTGCTAAGGAAATAATCGTCATTGGCGGTGGTGTAATTGGTTTAGCCACTGCGATCGAATTGCGGCTACTCGGCGCGGAAGTCACGATTTTGTGCCAGGACTTCCAAGCTGCTGCTGGTCATGCCGCAGCAGGCATGTTGGCACCACAGGCAGAACAAATCTCGATCGGATCGATGCTAGATTTGTGTTTGGCTAGTCGCGAGTTGTATCCGAGTTGGGTACAGAAAATTGAATCAATTTCCGGTGTTGATGCGGGTTATTGGCAGTGTGGTATTTTAGCACCGCATTATACTCAGCCTGAGCAAAATGCCCAATGGCTAGCCGCGCCCACAATCCACAGGCAGCAATCGGGACTAAGTGAGTCAATCGTTGGTGGCTATTGGTATCCAGCCGACGGGCAAGTTAATAATCGCGCTTTGCTTCGATCGCTTTTTAGTGCCAGTCAGTCTTTGGGCGTAAATTTTCTAGATGGAGTCGCCGTCAAGACTATTCACCATAGTCAGGAACGAATTACACATTTAGAAACAAGTGAGGGCAATATGTCCGCACAACATTACATTCTGGCAACGGGTGCTTGGTCGCAGCAATTATTACCGATCGAAGTCGTGCCCAGAAAGGGGCAAATGTTGTCGTTATCAGTGCCCCCCGAACAGTGGGATCATCTACCACTCCAACAGGTATTATTTGGCGAAGAAATCTACATCGTGCCACGCCAGGATGGTAAAATCGTCATCGGCGCAACTAGTGAGAATGTTGGCTTTACTCCACAAAATACCTCGCAAGGTGTCCAGCAATTACTGAATGCTGCGACTCGATTATTTCCCCTGCTCCAAGATTTGCCGATTCACGAAACCTGGTGGGGTTTTCGTCCTGCAACACCTGATGAGTTGCCGATTTTGGGTACGAGTGCCTATGAAAATCTAACCTTAGCTACCGGACACTATCGGAATGGCATCTTATTAGCTCCGATTACCGCAAAGTTAATCGCTGATGTCGTCTGGCATCAACAAGTAGATGATCTGTTAGCTGCGATGAGTTGGGAGCGGTTTGGTTAACGAACTCGATTCAACACCGACAGATAATACTGCACCGCTTGAGTGGGATTATCTGCTGCCATGATTGCTCTGACGATCGCAATTCCAGGCGCGCCAGCTTGGAGTACATCATTAATATTACTACTATCAATACCACCGATCGCAAACCAAGGTACCGTCGCATTTTTGACTGCATACTGGACATATTCAAGTCCTGCCGCAGCTTTGCCCGCTTTGGTAGGCGTTTCATATACGGGACCAACACCGATGTAATCAGCACCTTCAGCTAGTGCTAGGGCCATCTCCTCAGGGCTGGTGGTTGATCGACCGACGATCCGTTGCGATCCGAGGATTTGTCTAGCAAGAGCAACGGGAATGTCTTGTTGCCCCAAATGCACACCGTCTGCGTTGACAGCTAGAGCGATATCCACCCGATCGTTCAGGATAAATAACGCGCCATACTTGTGACAAAGTTGGCACATTTGCTTGGCGATCGTCAATCGATCAACATCATTACTTTCTTTATCCCGATATTGCACCAATGTTAATCCGCCTTGTAAAGCGGCTTCAACTCGTTGCAATAAGTCTGGAGCTGGAGCTGTAACCAGATACAACCTAGCGGTGGTGAGCAACTGGCGACGACGGTAAGCAAGTAGATTGCTCTCCAACGTATATACCCGATACCGCATCTGTTTGCAGCCGCTACTCATGCTCGAAGAATGCAGTTTGCTGTATTCTTCTAGTACCCGCAAAGCTTCCTGTACCCGGCAAAGATTGGCTTGGAGCAATTGCTCGATTCCTGTCCGTTGCTCCTCCCGTGGATGAGTCAGCGTGGTGCCGACATCTCCCCCCGTATCCCGTGCCGCCCGAATTTCTGGCGTATGCCATAGCCCCAAATCCTGGCGCATCTGCTTGCACTCATTCGCCATCGCCACGTCATTGAGGGCAAATCGACACCACTCTTCAATAATCCGCAATCCTTCCCGCGCTCGATCGAAATTAGCATCCAAAATTCGCCAGACAGCGGGTTGGATTGATTGTTGTGTGTTGAGCATGGGGGGAGTGGGGAGGGGTAGACGAGCAGACTGGGGGACGGGGGGACGGGGCGAATGGTGAGCTATCAACTATCAATGATTAATTATCAATTATCAATTATCAATTATTTCTTAACTTTCGCCAGTGCTTTCTCTAAATCTGCAAGAGAAGCGGCACCAGTGACGACTTCACCATTCATAATAAATGTAGGTGTACCGTCTACGCCAACTCTACGACCGATTTTAAAATCTTCGACGATGAAATTGTCAGCTAATTTGCGATCGGCATCAAATTTCTTGAGATCTAGCTTTAAAC
>JAJAYU010000312.1 GCA_026786125.1 Chamaesiphon sp. | reverse complement strand
GGTTAATTGTGCTTAATTGGTACCCTGAGATCTCTGGTTTTACTAGTCTTGATGTATTGGTAAAAGATGTGAGTATCCCTAACTAGATATTCCACCAATTTTTAAGAGGGTACATTCCCAGACTAATCGGGGTTGAACGTAGGCGAGTAAGTGCGATCGAGTCTGTTCGAGCAGCTCTACAATTTGAGGAATACGCGATCGGTGCCAATAGGTATATTGGAGATAGTCTACCAGCCACAATTGCTCGGCTGAGTCCAAATCTCGATCGATCTGACTGGCCAATTCTAGTCCCTGACGGCAAGAAATTGGTAATTTAGTCAAACTAGCTAGTAAGTCTTCAGGGATAGCTCTAAGCTGCTCCCAGATGGCAATCGCTGCACCTGGACTACCTTGGGCTAGTCCGAGAATTTCCGGTCGCGCGAGGATTTCGACTTTGCCGAGTTTGGTGAGAATTTCAGTCATCAAAGATCGATCAAGACGTTGGAATGATACCTGCTGACAGCGGGAGACGATCGTCGGCAACAAGGATTCTACGCTAGTAGCGATCGTAATAATTGTCGCTTTTCCTGGTTCTTCGAGGGTCTTGAGGAGGGCATTGGCAGCACCTTCAGCCATTGTCTCGGCATGTTCGATCGCAATCACCGATCTTTCACCCAAGAGCGGAGGACGCGCCAAAAATCGACTGATATCACGAATCTGTTCGATCCGAATTAGTGGTGGTGCTTTCTTCTTCACACCTGCGGCTGCGGCTTCTGCGGCGGAGAGTAGCTTATCCTGATGCTTATATGTCGGTGCTACCCACAATACGTCGGGGTGATTGCCCTGGCGAAGTTTCTGCTGAACTAACAATTTTGCTGCCAGCGAATCTGCTCCTGATGATTTAGCTGATGAGTCAAAGATTAGTTCGATAAAACATCTCGCCGCCAAACTTTTGCCGATGCCATCCGCGCCATGAAATAGATACGCAGGTGCCAATCGTTGTCTCACGATCGATTGTGTCAATAGTCCAACGGCTTGGGTTTGTCCGAGTAAGGCAGAGCTAAATTGAGTCAAGTTTCGAGTTGTTCGAGTCTTTATTAGAAACTGAATCGTTAGAGCATTGATCGTAATTTTAGCGAAAGATAATGATAAACTCCAATTACTCAGTCCTTAGAGCTATGTGTCTATGATTATTGGCTAAAAACCACCTAATCGTGAATCAGCAGAAATAACTTGATCGAGATGGCACTGTCGCACCGTTGCATGGGTACACTATGGGAGAGTAACGTCAATTGCTGACGGAGCCTGTTAGTAGCAGCATCAACCAGATGCCGCAACCACCCAAATACGTGGATGATTATTTACGCGAGTTACTATGAACACGACTGAACCCAACCTTCAACGAATTTTATTAGTTGATGATGACCTCGTAGTTCGGGCTAAAGTCAGTGAGTCATTAGAGGAAGATGGCTTTGAGGTAATCCTTGCAAAAAATGGTAATGATGGAATTGCCGCTTACCAGGAACATCACCCCGACTTGATTCTAGTCGATGCCGTGATGCCGATTTTAGATGGGTTTGAATTTTGCGAGCAACTCAAGAATCTCGGTGAAAGGTTGACACCGATTTTGATGATTACTTCCCTCGATGATAATGATTCTGTCGATCGAGCTTTTGCTTCTGGAGCTACCGACTACATTACCAAACCAATTAACCTACCAGTCCTCCGTCAACGGGTACGAAATCTGGTGCGGCAGTCTCATCTGATCAAAAATCAACTAACTGAACTGCAACAAGCAAATCAGGATCTCAAACTATTAGCAAATTTAGATAGTTTGACCAAGTTGTCCAATCGACGCGGCTTTGACGACTATATCCAAAAAGAATGGGATCGGATGAAACGGATCAAGGCTCCACTCTCTTTGATTATGTGCGATGTGGATTTCTTCAAAAACTATAACGATCGATACCTCCATCCCAATGGCGATAAATGTTTAGTTAAAGTAGCCATGTCCATGCGAAGTACTGTCCGGAGAAGTGGCGATTTAGTAGCCCGTTATGGTGGTGTAGAATTTGCGATCGTTCTGCCAAATACCGACGCATTGGGAGCAGTTTCAGTCGGTGAAAATGTGCGAGCGGCAATTAAAGGACTCCAGATTACCCATGAAGCCTCAGCAGTCTGTCCTTACGTGACAGTGAGCGTGGGTGTATCCACAATTATCCCCAATAGTGAAAATGATTTCCAAGCCTTAATTAATGCCGCCGATCGCGCCTTATATCAAGCCAAATCTCAAGGACGCGATCGAGTCACCATGATTGTAGCCTAGACAAACTAGTTTGTTAAGGAATTATTCAATCCCAGGATCCGCAGATGGGGATCGCCTATAGTATCTAGGAGGTATGGTTGCCCATAATCTAGTCTTGGGCAAAGCTTCAGAGTAGCTCCAAATCTTTGATTTGTTGGGACACTGCTACTGAAGTTGCGAAATTACGCCGATGGAATCACCAATATAATTTTTAGCTTTATTGTAATCCTCGATCGTCAATAATCCGATCGATCCTAGACTCCTTAGCCGCTCGACTTTCCAGCCGCTCTACCAACTATATTAATTAATCTATTGGGCATCTCCCGATTTCACTGCCTATGACTAACTTTCCTTGGCTCACGACGATTATCCTGTTTCCGGTTCTCGCTGCCCTCGCGATCCCGATCATCCCTGACAAAGATGGGCGAACAGTGCGCTGGTACGCTCTAATTGTGGGGCTGCTTGATTTCATCCTGATCGTCTACACCTTTGCAAATCACTATGATATGCACACTGATCAACTCCAGTTGGTCGAAAGTTATAGCTGGATCGCTCAACTAGACCTGAAATGGTCAGTTGGAGTCGATGGAATCTCGATGCCTCTAGTATTGCTCACAGGCTTTGTCAGTACTCTGGCAATCCTAGCAGCTTGGCCCGTTACCTTCAAACCCAAATTATTCTACTTCCTGATGTTGGTGATGTACGGCGGACAGATTGCCGTCTTTACCGTTCAGGATATGTTGCTATTTTTCCTAGTCTGGGAATTAGAACTCCTACCCGTCTACTTATTCCTCTCTGTTTGGGGCGGGAAGAAGCGACTATATGCTTCGACCAAATTTATCCTGTACACCGCTGGTGGCTCCCTTTTCATCCTCGTAGCTGCCTTAGCGATGGGATTTTACGGCGACACAGTTACCTTCGATATGCGGGCATTAGCCGCGAAGGACTATACCCACAATTTCCAGCTCTTCATGTATGCCGGGCTGTTAATTGCCTACGGGGTAAAACTACCGATTATTCCGCTCCATACCTGGCTCCCAGATGCACATGGTGAAGCTACAGCACCTGTCCATATGCTGCTAGCAGGGGTATTACTGAAAATGGGCGGATATGCCCTAATTCGGATGAATGCAGGCATGTTACCTGATGCTCACGCCACATTTGCACCAGTACTGATCGTATTGGGGGTTGTGAATATTGTTTACGCCGCCTTAACTTCCTTTGCCCAGCGGAACCTCAAACGGAAGATTGCCTATTCTTCAATCTCCCACATGGGATTTGTCCTAATTGGGATTGCTTCCTTCACCGATTTAGGCATGAGCGGTGCAGTCTTACAGATGGTATCTCACGGCTTAATCGGCGCGAGTTTATTCTTCCTTGTAGGGGCTACCTACGATCGCACCCACACGCTGATGCTTGATGAAATGGGCGGTGTCGGTCAAAAGATGAAGAAAATCTTTGCGATGTTCATCGCCTGTTCAATGGCATCCCTCGCACTCCCAGGCATGAGCGGCTTCGTCGCCGAATTAATGGTGTTTGTCGGCTTTGCCACCAGCGATGCCTACAATCTCCAGTTTAAAGTGATCATGGTCTTGATTGCCGCGATCGGTGTCGTTCTCACGCCAATTTATCTCCTCTCGATGTTACGGGAAATCTTCTACGGTGAAGAAAATAAAAAGTTAATCGAAAAAGAAGAATTAGTTGATGCTGAACCTAGAGAAGTGTTTATCATCGCCTGTCTGTTAGTACCGATTATCGGCGTGGGTTTCTATCCCAAACTCCTAACTCAGATCTACGATACAACGACAACCTCCCTCACAGCACATTTGCGAGATTCTGTGCCAGCAATTGTTGCACACAGGCAGTCTAGTCCAGTTGCTCTGGGCGAGTCGATCCAAGCACCAAAAATAAATTGATAGTGGGTGATTAGATAGTTGGTAGCTCTTTCTACTCGATCGAGCTATCATACTTTCAAGCCGTGCTCTTAACTCACTCTTTGTTGACGGGATGTAGCGCAGCTTGGTAGCGCACTGCTTTCGGGAAGCAGGGGTCGTCGGTTCGATTCCGACCATTCCGATTAAGCTGAAATTAATATCCAGAATATTGCCTAGAAGACAGCACATGTAATCAGGGAAATTCTCTGTAAAACATCTGGTTAACACCTACTCAAATTGCTCTGAGTGTCAACAAGATCTCACATGCTGCGGATTTAGGACGCTGAAAAGAAGCTAGGTTATGTAGTTTTATTTGACATCTATTTCGCCTCCATCCAATTTGCCCCACTGCCAATCTCGGCTACCATCGGCACACTCAAAGCAATCGCCCCCTCCATTGTCGCCTTAATCTTCGGAGACAACTCCTCCCACTCATCCTGGGGGATTTCCAATACCAATTCATCATGAACTTGTAGCAACATCTTCGCTTGATATGGCTGCAATAACCGATCGATCGAAATCATCGCCAACTTAATAATATCTGCACTCGAACCCTGAATCGGTGCATTCGCCGCAGCGCGTAAATGTCCGGCATCGAGCATTCCGAGATTGCCTAAATCATCGAGGTTAATCTGATTTGGATCGCTACCTTTTAAGCCGCGCAATTTGCCGCTTTCAAACTTGAAATACCGCCGCCGTCCACAGACAGTTTCCACATATCCGAGGGCAATTGCTTCTCGTTTTACCCGTTCTAAGTAGTCAAAAATGCCTGGATATCGATCGTAAAACTTGTCAATGAAGATTTTGGCTTCGCTAGTTTTTACGCCCGTTTCTCGTCCAAATTTAGCCGCACCCATCCCATAGACAACACCGAAGTTAATGATCTTACCCATCCGGCGTTGTTCGCTGGTAATTGTATCATTTTCAAACAATAGTCTGGCGGTGACAGTATGGATGTCTTCGTTTTGGTTATAAGCCGTAATTAAAACTGGCTCCTGGCTGAGGTGGGCAAGGATCCGGAGTTCGATTTGGGAGTAGTCAACTGCGGCGAGAATCCAACCTGGTGCGGGAATAAATGCGCGACGAATTTGGCGACTAAATTCGGTACGGATCGGGATATTTTGGAGATTGGGATGGGAGGATGAGAGTCTTCCGGTACTAGTGACAGCTTGATTGAAGTCGGTATGGACTCTACCAGTTTTGGGGTGGATTAGGGCAGGGAGGGCATCGACGTAAGTAGATTTAAGTTTGGAGAAAGTGCGATGTTGGAGGATGAGATCGACGACTTCATGTTTACCTTGCAATTTTTCTAGAGTATTTACATCGGTGGAGTAGCCGGATTTATTTTGGCGGATGCCTTTGGTGTCGAGTTCGAGTTTTTCAAATAGGATCTGTGCGAGTTGCTTAGGTGATCCGAGATTAAATTTCTCCCCCGCTAGTGCATAGGTTTCTTCCTCGATTCGATCTAAATCTTTTGCTAAAACTACTGATAGTGTTTTCAGATATTCAGCATCAATATTAATGCCCCGATCTTCCATCTCGGCGAGAATAGGTTCGAGTGGTTGCTCGATTTCTTGCAATAGTGCGAATAATTTGGGTACAGCGGCTAATTCGGCTTTGAGCAGGCTGTGGAGGCGATAGGTACCCCAGACATCCATCCCACAATATTCAGCAATTAAGGGGATGCTAATGTTGGCGATAGTTTGTCCTTTGGCGACTAGTTCGGTATAACTTTGGGGGACTATGCCCAGATAACGGCTGGATAAATCGGTGAGGTTGTGGCTACTGTCGGGATTTAAGACGTAGCTCGCCAACATCGTATCGAAGACAACGCCTTGGAGCTTAATACCTTGGTTCTTAAATACCAATCGATCGAACTTGGCATTCTGGAATACTTTTGGATAAGTCGGATCTTCGAGGATCGATCGCAGATTATCTAAGACTAATTCTAGTTCTAAATTGTCCCCTGCTTCGTGTCCGATCGGAATATATGCCATGCTATCGGTTTCCTCACCCCAACAGCAACCAATCCCAACTAATTTCGCATTACGCGGTTCTAAATCTGTTGTTTCCGTATCCCAAGCCACGGGATGATTTGGATCTGTATAGTGCTGGAGATTAGTAATTAAACCTTGCAATTTAGCCAAACTATCGATAATCTGTGGTTGAATCGGACAGATGCGACTGATCTGGAATTTCGCCGTATCTTCCGCACTAAAGAACCATAATTCATCACTCTCATCATCGGGGGCAATTAAACTCACTGCCTCCAGACTATCAGGAATAACATCGGGAATCGCCACTCCCCCAAAAGCTTCATGGAGTTTCTCGATATCCTTGTTAAAACGATGCAATTCCAGCGTCTGCAATAACGGCTGCACCTGTCCAAAATCAAACCCAGTTAACTTAGTTTCTTTTAACTCTAGTGTTAGTGGCACATCAGTAATAATTCTAGCCAGATACTGAGAATGATCTGCATCCGCTTTACCTGCAACTAGCTTTCTACCCTTCGCACCTTCAATCTCGTCAACTCGATCGTAAATAGTTTTGAGATCTTGATATTCTGTTAACAACTTCACCGCTGTCTTGTCACCAATCCCCAACACGCCAGGAATGCTATCCGACTTATCCCCACATAAAGCCTTGTAATCAACGATTTGATCGGCTCTAACACCCATCTTATTAATTACTCCCTGCTCATTCATCTCGATCGTTCCAGGTTGACCGCCAGGAGAGTAAGCTGATGATAGATACAGTACGCTAACTCTATCTCGATCGTTCACCAATTGGAACATATCCTTATCACCAGACAAAATCTTCACCTGATAACCAGCGCGGCTACCTCTCCCCGCCAATGTCCCCAAAATATCATCCGCCTCATATCCTGGAGCCGTAATCGTCGGTAAATTTAACGCTGTCAATAGTAGATAAAGATTCTGAATATCGATCGTGAAATCCTCCGGCGTTTCCACTCGATCGGCCTTATAATTGTCATCAGCCTCATGTCTAAAAGTCGGCTGGCGTAAATCAAATGCGATCGCCATCGAATCCGGCTTCTGACTATTAATAATCTCCACCAAAGCCTTCACAAATCCAAAACAAATACTCGTCGGTACTCCCGCCGAAGTCATCAAGCCACCGCTCTTACTTTTGGCATAAGCATAGTAAGAACGATAAGCCAAAGAGTGTCCATCGACAAGAATTAATAGCGGAGACATAAAAGTAATTAATAGT
>JAJAYU010000311.1 GCA_026786125.1 Chamaesiphon sp. | reverse complement strand
CGATCGAAAGCCATTAATATTGATCGACCCCATCGGATTAATAAAACTTTGATTGGCAACTGAGGATAAATAATAATCGCGTTTATCCATATCGATATTGTAGGCAATAATCTTTTTGCCACTCGCCCGAAACCGCTCCAAGGCTTTCCGCACTTCTTTCAGTGTCGCAAATCCAGTACTATTAGCTTGCTTCCCACCACCCCCATCTAAATAGATCGCTAGGATGCGTTTATCTTTGGCAGCAAAATCGATCGCATTCAGGACTGACTTCAACTCAGTTACACCAGCATCTTCGCCAGCGATCACTTCTTGCAGGGTTTTACCTGGATCTAGATCCACAATCGATTGGGACAGATTGATCGTCAGAATTGATTTTTCAGGTACAGTAGTTGATTCTTTTGTAGTGCTTACATTATTAATAACTGCACCGATAATTGCGATAAATAAAGTCAGTGAAACTGCCGAGAATAATGTCAAGCTGAGAAGGCTGCCTACGGTACTAGCCAGAGCTTGTTTGAGAAATTGACGCATACAATAATATCGGAGAAAGTGTGGGGAGATGCAGATCGAGTGGCAAGAGTCTACAACAAAATTGTTATAGCTTTTGCAAAGAAATTAAAAATATTTAAGCTAGTAGTTATCATTATTCCCAGATCGCGCTCTTACTATCCCAGCCTTGAGGGAAAAAGAGTGGAAGAATTGATTAAAATTTCGGCGGATATAGGCAATTCGCTTGTCGTAAAGCGAGTAAGTTGATATTCCCTGTACAAAATAGCACTGTCTGGATTTCAGCCATTAAGATTTGGATTAGCTCGGTGACTGCGGCTGTCGAAATATCTGCCGCCTGTAGGAATGGTAATGCCAATCCAGCCACATCTGCACCTAGGGCGATCGCTTTAGCGATATCCAGCCCATTTCGCACTCCCCCAGAAGCAATCAATGGCAAAGTCGGTGCGATCTGCCGAATCGCCGTGATACATTCAGTCGTTGGCAGCCCCCAATCGCCAAAAGTTTGTCCTAGCCGACGTTGCAGAGATGTTTGAGCGCGTTCGCTTTCCACCTTCGCCCAGGAAGTTCCCCCAGCCCCTGCGACATCAATCCCACTTACCCCCGCCGCAATCAATTGTTGGGCTGTACTTGCTGAAATCCCATTCCCCACTTCTTTGATAATTACGGGCACAGGTAGCTGCTGACAGACGGTAGCGATCCGATCAAGCAATCCCTTGAAATTGGTATCGCCGTGGGGTTGGATGCACTCCTGGAGCGGATTGAGATGCAAAATCAGGGCATCGGCTTCGAGCAATTCTACCGCTCGCACACATTCGGCGATGCCATAACGATAATTGAGCTGCACTGCGCCAATATTTGCCAGTAATAAAATATCTGGGGCAATTTTCCGCACCTGAAAAGTATCTGCGACATCTGGCTTTTCGATCGCTACCCGCTGAGAACCCACGCCCATCGCCAGTTTGTACTCCTGCGCTGCCTCAGCCAAACGGTAATTAATCTCTTTTGCCTGCTGTGTTCCTCCCGTCATCGAAGAAATCAAAATCGGCGCGCCAAGCTGTTTACCGAGCAAATTGGTAGTAAGATCGATATCTTGGTAGTCCAATTCTGGCAGACAACTGTGGGTAAAGTGATACCGATCAAATCCACTCCCTTGAGTCTTGAACTGGACATCTGACTCTAAACAAATCCGAATATGCTCGGCTTTACGTTGAACGGTAGACATAGGAATGAGGGGTTAGGTTTTAGGATTTAGGCTTTATTGGAACACCATTCACTATCCACTATCCACCATCCACTAATGTTAGAACCACCTGTAAATAGTATCAGACTGTCACAAACAGCCAAAGATCAGCTCACAAAATTGAAACGATCAACTAAAATCGAACAGTGGAATATTCTCTGTCGGTGGGCATTCTTTCGCTCCCTGGCAGAAACCGCGCCCCCTTCCGTGATCCCGATTCCCGCTGATAGCAATCTCGAAATGACATGGAAAGTATTTGGGGGAGAGCTAGCGGATATCTCAGTCCTCGCACTCAAACAACGGTGTTATCAAGATGGCTTGGAAATTACTCCAGAAATCTTGTCTCAGCAATTTCGCCTCCATCTACATCGAGGCATTGGTTATCTGGCTGGGGATAGTAATTTGCGAAAAATTGAGGATTTAGTCGGGCTAGCGAAGGGTTACTAAAAAATAGAACCGACAGATAAATCTGTCGGTTCTATTTAGATGATGGTTTGATATGGAAGGTACAGGACTCGAACCTGTGACAGCCTGCTTGTAAGGCAGGAGCTCTACCAACTGAGCTAACTTTCCTTGCTTTGTGCCTAACTATCATAAGCGATCTCCGAAATTTAGTCAAGCATAGTGCCCTAATTATTTTGTCGCCATGACAGAATCAGACGAGACATTGTGCTCAAGCCGAAAGTTTCGAGGGGTTGGTAAAATGGGGGCACTAAAGTGCAATTAGTGGATGTGGGCGATCGCGACTAGACGAACGAAGCAAAAGGTAATAAGATTCACGCAGTGGCGGGATGCTTCGTCTTGACAAGGCTGTGGCTCAATTCACTTTCTAGTACTGTAGGCACGAGCATGGAGACTGAAAAATTGGAACTTGGCGATCGCAATTATGGCGATCGATGGGGGCACAATAGGTTAAGTCTACCAAGGCAATCGATCGCCGCTAACTAGATATTTAATGCATCATTATTTATAAATTTGGGGGCAAAGAAGCGCGTGGGTTTTTTAGATCGCTTTTCCTTATCCAGAGACATGGGTATGGACCTGGGAACTGCCAATACATTGGTCTATGTAACTGGCAAAGGTATTGTCCTAGCAGAGCCTTCAGTGGTGGCGATGGATCAAAAGACAAAAAGGCCTCTAGCTGTAGGTGCTGAAGCCAAGAAAATGTTGGGGAGAACCCCTGGCGATGTCATTGCGCTCCGCCCCCTCCGCGATGGTGTAATTGCTGATTTTGACACCGCAGAAGTGATGTTGAAACACTTTATTCAACG
The DNA here is from genome assembly GCA_026786125.1 of Chamaesiphon sp. Classification (GTDB taxonomy): domain Bacteria; phylum Cyanobacteriota; class Cyanobacteriia; order Cyanobacteriales; family Chamaesiphonaceae; genus Chamaesiphon. Next base: position 924 of record JAJAYU010000311.1, on the reverse strand, counting down.
AGCTAATGAAGGGAGTAAGGTGATCAGACCTCGGTTAGTGATTGGGATTCCCAGTGGCGTAACTGAGGTCGAGCGGCGAGCAGTGATGGAGGCGGCACTCCAAGCTGGAGCTAGTGAAGTATTCTTGATTGACGAACCAATCGCAGCGGCAATTGGTGCGGGTTTACCCGTATCAGAACCCACTGGCACGATGATTATCGATATTGGTGGCGGGACAACAGAAGTTGCTGTGATGAGTCTCCAAGGCTCGGTAATTAGTGAATCTGTAAGGATTGCGGGGGACGAATTGAGTGATTCGATCGTCAACTACATGAAGAAAGTCCATAATCTAGTGATCGGCGAACGGACGGCTGAGGAAATCAAGATCAAAGTCGGCTCGGCTTATCCTGGCCCTGACGATCACGAGATTACGATGGAAGTGCGTGGCTTACATCTGCTGTCGGGATTACCCCGAACAGTGACGATCAAAGGCCCTGAAATTCGCGAAAGTATGTCAGAACCACTTTCGACGATTATTGAGGCTGTCAAGCGGACACTAGAGCGGACTCCACCGGAATTAGCATCGGATATTATTGATCGAGGCATCATGTTGGCTGGTGGCGGCGCACTCCTAAGAGGCATCGACACTCTGATCAGTCATGAAACTGGCATCGTCACTCATATTGCTAATGATCCACTCACCTGTGTAGTGCTAGGTACTGGCAAAGTTATAGAGAACTTAAAACAGATGGATCGCGTCTTCAGCGGTAGATCTCGTAGTCTCTAACAATGCCCTCCCAGCCCCGATGGAAGAGCTTGCTCTTGCTCCCTCCTCTGGGATAGGGGAGGGCTGGCGTGGGTTAAGAATTGGCCCATTAGCTCAAAAACTGCTGTGAAAAGAGCTAGTTCAGTAGACCTCCTGCGAAAGTATTTGCCCGATCCTTT
>JAJAYU010000310.1 GCA_026786125.1 Chamaesiphon sp. | reverse complement strand
TTTGATGCCAATCATCACACCTTAATCGACCCCCATCCACGCTATGGTGAGTTATACCACCAGCGGCAGGAGCATGGTGAACCGTGGTGTTTTAAAACTTGGGTCGATCGAGATTATAGTGATTTATTGGCATGGCATAATCTGGCTTGGTTCGATCCTTTGTTCTGGGAAGATCCAGAGATTACTGGCTGGTTGAAACAGGATCGAGATTTTACCCTCAGCGATAGACAGCGGATTTATTCCAAGCAGCGCGAAATACTCCGGCGGATTGTCCCCCAACATCGGAAGATGCAGGAGTCGGGACAGTTGGAAGTGACGACGACACCTTATACTCACCCAATCTTACCGCTATTGGCAGATACCAATGTAGGACGGGTAGCTGTGCCGAATATGGATTTACCCAAACAGCAGTTTAGCTGGGCAGAAGATATTCCGCGCCATCTGACTAAGGCTTGGGACATGTACAAAGAGCGGTTTGGTTGTGTACCACGGGGTTTATGGCCATCAGAACAGGCGGTGAGTCCCGAAATGCTTCCCTATGTGGCGCGTCAGGGTTTCAAGTGGCTCTGTACCGATGAGGCTATTCTGGGCAATACGCTCAAGCAATATTTCCATCGCGATGGTGCCGGGAATGTGCTGGAACCAGATGTATTGTATCGCCCCTATCAGGTAAGTACACCAGATGGCGATCTATCAATGGTGTTCCGCGATCATCGGTTGTCGGATTTGATCGGCTTTACCTATAGTGGAATGCAGCCAGAAGCAGCGGCGGCGGATTTAGTCGGACATCTCCATGCAATTTCCAAATCCCTGATTGCCAAAGAGGGACATACAGGTACCGATCTCGAAAAACCGTGGTTAGTTACCATCGCCCTTGATGGCGAAAACTGTTGGGAGCACTACCATCTCGATGGTAAGCCTTTCCTCGAACATCTCTATCAAACCCTTAGTGACGATGACAGCATCAAGCTAGTTACTGTCTCCGAATTTCTCGACGAATTCCCACCTACCGCTAGCTTCCCACCCGCAGATCTGCATACAGGTTCTTGGGTTGATGGTAGCTTGACTACTTGGATTGGCGATCCTGCCAAGAATCGCGCCTGGGATCTGCTCACCGCTGCTAGACAAGTCCTGGCAAATCATCCCGAAGCAACAGAAACAGCTAATCCCGCAGCTTGGGAAGCTCTCTATGCCGCCGAAGGTTCCGATTGGTTCTGGTGGTTTGGAGAAGGACATTCATCGAACCAAGATGCGATGTTCGATCAACTCTTCCGCGAACATCTGATCGCGCTGTACAAGGCTTTAAATGAACCTGTACCGACTGAATTGGGTCAAGCAGTCGAATCCCACCAACGGCGGACAACTTACCGTCCAGAGAGCTTTATCCACCCAGTGATCGATGGTAGTGGTGACGAGCAAGATTGGAATTTGGCGGGACGCTTGGAGATTGGCGGTGCCAGTGGCACGATGCACCAGGCAAGTCCGATTCAGCGCGTATTCTATGGCGTGGATCACCTGAATTTCTATCTGCGGATGGACTTCAAAGCTGGGGTGAAACCTGGCTTGGAGATTCCCAATGAGTTGAATCTAGTTTGGTTCTATCCAATAGAAGTTGGACATAATAGTCCGATTCCCTTAGCAGAATTACCGCGCCAAGCACCGACTAATTATCGGTTCCATCATCGTTTGCTCGTAGATTTAACCACGAAGTATACTTGGTTGCACGAAGCAATGGACTACGATCGGTGGGAAGCTCGATCGAGCAATGCTCAAGTAGCCTGGAATAAGTGTCTGGAAATCGCTGTACCTTGGGCAGATCTGGATCTCGAACCCGGTACAGGCTTACAAATGGCGTTGGTGTTCTCTGATTGTGGACGTTATCGTCAGCATCTACCAGAGGAAGGTTGGATCGATTTCCAGGTACCTTAAATTAGGGGATAGAGGGAACAGAGGACAGGGGAATCTGATAGCACAAATAAAATTTAGCTTGTGAATATTAATCCCTATCCCCTATCCCCTATCCCCTAATCCCTAATCCCTAATTCAAAAGTGCTTTATCAATTTGTCTAACTAAATTAACAGGCAGAAACGGCTTAGAAATTGTTTCGACAACACCTAGTTCAGTCAATAAAGACTTGTCAGGCAAATAGCGGTTGGCAGTGAGCAGGATAACTGGAATTTGTTTAGTAGCAGAAGTTGAGCGCAGTCGCCGCAAAAAGGCTAGTCCATCCATTTCTGGCATCATTACATCAAGAATGATCACATCTGGATTGTTGATCTGGATTCCATTCAAGCCTTCTTGTCCTGATGCAGCAGTCAAAACATCCCAACCTTTTAATTTGTGAAGACACATCGATACGACCTCTCGAATATTTTGGTCGTCATCAACTACTAAAACTTGCTTACGAATACTGTTAACTGCTGCTTGATGCTGTGGCGTGATGATCCCAGTTTCGGAGATCGAAATCAGATTAGATTGCTTACCTGATTTAGTTAGATTAGATTGTTTATCTTCAAGATATTTATCAATCATTTTAGTCACAGCCGATGCCTGAATTGGTTTACCCAGAAAACCATTCGCGCCTACAAACTTAGTGCGGACTCGATCGATCAAACCATCATTACCAGTCACAATGACAATGGGAATATTGGCTAGACTAGGTGTTTTTCGGATTTGTTCGCAAACTTCATAACCGCTAGTTATGGGCATTACTAAGTCTAAGAAAATTAAATCAGGTTTGTTTTTAAGTAATCCAGTAATAATTCTGAGTGGATCTTGGATCCCAAAACATCGATAGCCATAGTCTGTAATAATTTTCTCCATGCTGATGTAGACGGAAAGACTATCATCGATGCAAGCAATTAGTGGAATTGATTTCGTAATTGTTCGATTTTGTAAACAGTGAGCTGGTACATAAATTTCAATCTGTGCTGATTACCCAGTTGTGGAAGCAGCTAGATATATTTCTAAATCAAGCTTTTTACTGGGATCGAGATCCAGCTCAGCACTGGATTGCTTTGAGACGGACAAGCTAATTAGATTCAGGTTTAGTAATGGTAATAACGGGATCACCAGATAAATTAGATGCTTGTGATGCTGAATTGCTAGACTACGCAGTGATTTAGTGCCATCGATCGAGGCAATTAGACATTGCAACTCTTTGTCATTTTCATACCTGGCGATCTGATTTGAGTCTTGAATAATTGGAAACAAGCTAGGTGCATAGAGTGATGACCCATATTTGTCCCATTTTTGCCATGATTGAATCGTTGCTGTCAGAATTGGTTGAATTTCTAACAGTGGTAGAGC
>JAJAYU010000309.1 GCA_026786125.1 Chamaesiphon sp. | reverse complement strand
GCATCTTATTTCTTATTATTTTACATCAATTGGGGAGGGAATAGGGGATAGGGATTAGGGGATAGGAATTAGAAAAGACAACGAGCGCAAGCGTTCTAAAAACTAGAACGCTTGCGTTTAATCTCTATCCCCTATCCCCTATTCCCTATTTCCAACTCACCTGGGGTAAAATCTGAGATTGATCGACTCGATCGTGATATTTGATGGCAAAATTGAGCAGTGAATCTAGGAGAGAGTCTGACAGCAAGTGGGGCTGGAGTCCAAGATCTAGGAGCTTGGTGTTTTTGGGGTTGAAGTAATGTGACTCTGCTTCGATCCGGGGATTGGCGATGGATTTAATCTCCACATCTAGTCCCAGGGTAATTCCGGCTTGCTGCACTTTTGCAGCCAAATCGTTGATGCTAAATAGCTCGGTAAACTGGTTAAAGACGCGGAATTCACCTGGCTGGGCGGGAGTTTCGATCGCTAGTTCTACGCATCTCACTGTGTCGCGGATATCGAGGAAGGCGCGAGTTTGTCCACCTCCACCATAAACTGTGAGGGGGTGTCCGATCGCTGCTTGAATGCAAAACCGATTTAGAGCTGTACCATAGATGCCATCGTAGTCGAGCCGATTGATCAATAGTTCATCCATCCCCGTTTCTTCAGTTAGCACCCCATACACCACACCCTGATTGAGATCCGTGGCGCGGATGCCCCAGACTATGCAAGCAAACAGGATATTGTGACTGTCATGCACCTTACTCAAATGATAGAAACTGCCTGGCTGCTTGGGATAGGGTAAAGTATCTTTGCGACCATTGTGTTCGATCGTGATGTAGCCTTCTTCGATATCAATATTCGGCGTACCATATTCGCCCATTGTCCCTAATTTAATCAGGTGACAGTCGGGGAAATTATCTCGCAGGGCATATAACAGGTTGAGATTGCCCACGACGTTATTTACCTGAGTCAGCACCGCATGTTCCCTGTCGATCATCGAAAATGGTGCCGAACGCTGCTCGCCAAAATGGACAACAGCTTGAGGTTGAAATTTCTGCAAAGACTTTTGCAAGAAGTCGTAGTTATTGATATCGCCGATAAATAGCTCGATCGATTTACCCGTCAATTCTTGCCAGCGATTAATCCGTTGGTGGATACTAGCGATCGGTGTAAGTGTCTCTACGCCTAGTTCTAGATCCCAATGTCGCCGCACCAAACTATCTAAGATTCCGACATCGTAGCCTCGGTTGGATAGGTACAGCGCAGTTGCCCACCCACAATAACCATCACCGCCAATCACCAGGACTTTCATATATACGAGGGTAAAATTATTATTTTATGGGCTAGTATTCGCTCAATGTATCAGGTTCGAGCACAAATAGTAAACCGCGATCGGCTAAAATCACGGTTAATAATTGATAATTAATAATTGATAATTGATAATTGAGTTTTAAGGTGGGGTCTAAATCCCTATCTTAAAAACAAACCACCTAAACGGTGGGGGATTTAAGCCTCTGCTCTTTGTTAACAATTGGTTATATTACTAGCCTAGATATCTACTTGGATACAGGAAAAGCAGTCGCTGGTTTCAAAGTCAGTAGTGCTTCAAACTGATTGGTGTTTTTGTCTGATTGAGTCGAACTCATCCCTACCCCTTGGACAGAAGTAATCAGCGCATTTACATCGGCGGGAATTCCTTTGCCCATCATCGCTGTACCCATTTTGCTATTGAATAAACCAAAGATTTTTTCAATATCGATATAGGCGTAGCTTTGTTTGTCGGTTGGCATTGCGCCTAGTGCTGTCGTGAAATTGGGGGTTTGATCGATCGATTCGCCGGAGTGGGTAGCAATCTTGTCCATCAATCCATCGCCAATAGTCAGGGATAGGGATTTGTCAGATAGCCAGCCATAACTAAAAATTGTCCCTTGTCCCATTGGGGCTGTGACATCGATGATCTTGGTGCTACCGACTTGACGTGGCTCGATACTTAATCCAGCACCCTTGGCTAAATTGGTCAGCTTGGTCATCGTACTATCGGTAACGGCTCGATCGGTACTATCGATCGTCAAGGCACCGCCAAAGCCCGCCTGAGCCATCATCCCTTGACTAACTGGCATCATCCCCAGGGTATATTCACCGCCCATCCAACTAAATACATCTTTGTCTAAGTCCATCTGGGTAGATTGAGTAAAGCTTTGACGCATTTGGGTGAAAACTTGTTGAGTGGCTGGTTGAGCTGCCACAATTTTGTTTGTTTCTGTCCAAATTTGATTTAATCCAGTACCGCCAAATACTGCAAATGTTTCAGCGGGGAAACTGCCGATCGATTTACTAGATGTTTTGGGTAAATTCAGCGTAGTGCCATCAGTGTTGGCAACTAGTTTCATCCTAATTCCAGCATCTTCGATCGCAATCCCACCACCAAAAGATTGAATCTTTCGCAATTGAGTCAGGGTGACTGCATCAAGAGTAGCTGGTTGTTTGCCAGACTTAAGTAGCTGCTGAACGGCTAATACATAATCAGGAATATAAAAAGCTACAATCGGTTGCTCAAGTCCGAGTTTGTCCCCTTTGAACCAATCATTACCTGCCTTACTAGCGAGAGATGGCTGTCCTTGAGCGGTATCAATCGCTAGTTCTAGACTATGCTGCTCTGGTGCAATAACTAATCGATCGTCTACGATTGCCGAAAATGTTTCACCAGTGCCTTTACCACTATCAGTAATTTTGATCCCTTTGTAGTCAAATTCTTTAGTAGCTTCTTTGCTCTGCGCCTTAAGTTTATTCGCAAAATCTAGAGCCTTGAGTTTATCTTTAATCCCGATCGCAATTAGCAGGTGAGGTTTGTCAGACTTACTACCAGCATCCGGTAAAACGGCAATGATCGTATTACCCAACCACGGTTGAATATCCTTACCAAAATCCATTTTGGTCTGAGCGAGTAATTTTTGTTGTGCCTCGGTGATTTGCTGCTTAATGATATTTTGGGCGGCTGGATTTCCAAATTTCTCTAGTTTTATCCAAGCTTCTGGTTCATTGGAGATATAGGCTACTGCGTAAGCATCTGCGGGAATCACTGCTGCCAGATCGTCAGGATTTTGATCGCCACCATAAACATATTGATAACCTGCAAAACCCGCTCCCGCAGAGGCTAAGAATAGTGCCGCCGCCGCAATGCCTTTCTTACTCATGTATTTTAGATAATTATTGATTAGATCGCGAAGTTGCTATTAGGCAATTAGGCAAAATGCGCGGGTGTATGGGATTCAATCGATCAAAATTCAGTAATTGATTGGTTGATGTAGTGCTGTTCTCTCCAACTGTCTTGAAAAGTTAATCTACTCCTAAACCTTAACCATTAATCCCAGCAGTAGATTAACTTTTGCGATCAGTTCAGGGGTGGAGAAACCCTTGTTGAGATAATCGGTTGCGCCCAATCGCCGTGCTTCCTTGCCCCATTCTTCCGAAAGTCGCGAAGAAACGACGAGAATCGGGATGGTGATTTTGGCTTGACGCGCTCGATCGATCAAGGTGAAACCGTCCATATTGGGCATCTCTACGTCGGTAATCATCAAATCAGGGAGAGGATTGGTTTGGAGCCAATTCAATGCTTCTAGCCCATCGTTGCAGGTGTGGGTAATAAATCCAGAGGTATTGAGACTCGCTTCAAAGCGGCGGCGCATCAGGGCGGCATCATCGACGATCAGGATCGTGGGTGCAGATGGCTCGATCTGCTCAACGGCTAATGTGTTGAAACTATAGTCGCTAGTGCGATCGGTATTAGTTGAGAGCTTGCTTGTCAGGGCGATCGGATCGAGGATCGAAATCAGTCGCCCATCGGATTGGAGACTGACTCCCAGTAATCCCACCGGAGCAATTAGCGGACTAGGCAGGGGATTAATTAGGAGTTCAGCTTGTCCTAATAAATCGTCAGCGATCGACCAAATTTCGGCACTATCGCCATCTTGACGAGTCCGAATACACACTGCGGTGTCCGAGGGAATTCGATGGGCAAGCTGCCAATAATTGGCTAAATCGAAACCAGCAACATCGCCGCGATCGGTTGTCAGTGTCCAGGCACACAGCCCTGCCTCATCAGCGGTAGACATTTTTGCCGTCATCGAACTTAATAGGGCTGTTTCCCGCACTTCTTCCGTCGGGAAGGCGACGATACGTTCGCCAACTTGGAACAAGACGCAGGGGACTAATAATTGTGGGGCAGGTACTTCGATCATAAATTTGGTACCCTGCCCGATCTGCGTTTCGAGACTCAATTTACCGCCGATGGTGGCAATTTGAGCGACGACGACATCCATACCGACACCCCGTCCAGATACCTCGCTGATGCTTTTGCTAGAACTAAATCCTGGTTGACAGAGGACGGCTAATAATTCGCTATTACTATGGGTAGTATCGATCTCAAACCCCTTGGATTTGGCAATTTGATGAATTGCAGCGGGATCGATGCCGCCACCATCATCTTCAACTTCCAACCGATAGAGATTTCCCCGCCGCTGGAGCGAAACGGTGATCATGCCCAGGGCTGATTTCCCTGCTGCTAAGCGTTGTGGGGTAGCTTCTAAACCATGATCGTAGGCATTTCGGAGCAGATGCAGGAGAGCTGGTTCCAGTTGCTGGACGATGCCAGCGTCTAGTTCTACTTGCTCGTTCTGGACGATCAGTTCCGCTGGTTTACCATAGCGATTGGTCAGATCGCGGAGGATAGCTTTGGCTCGCAGGGTGAGGTTCCGAAATGGTACCAGACGACTGGTTTCGATCCCATCTTTGAGTCGCATGATACTGCGATCGAGATCTTCGAGATTGTGACGGTTTTGATAAGTTGCTGTCTCAATTTCTTGACCCAATTCGGACATCCTGAGGATATTTTCCAGCAACCTGACGATCGTGGTATAGCCTTGACGATAGCGTTCTGTGGTGACATTGGTACGGTCGTCTCGATCGTCATTGAGACTCCGAAGTAGCGCATAATCATCTTGGAGTTGGCGCAATTTGGTCACAAATTGGGAACTCTCTTGAGTCAGGACGTTTAACTGGCTCAGTTGGAGCTGGAGCTGACTAGATCCGGTGCGGACGGCTCTGGCGGTCAGGAGTGTGTCTACGACTTGTTGTGCCGATCGATCTAGTCGTTCGAGCGGTACCGGAATCGAAATCCCCCGTTTAACTTCGATCAAAGTAGGCGCGGCTGCTGGTTGGATTGGTTGTTCGATGTCTAGAACAGCTTGATCTGTTGCCCTCTCTACCAGACCATTTTCAATTAAAGCAATTAATTCAAATTCATCTAGTTTTGATAATTCGGCAAAATCATCATTGTCTTGATTAGTAAAACCTAATAGTTCTTGACTTGACTCAATTTCGATATCTTCATTCAAGCAGAAATCATCAAGTAAATCTGGTAAATCTAATTTATCCTCTAATTTATCCTTAGTGGCAATTAGCGTGACTCGATCAATCGGTGAATCAAGCTCTGGCTCAAACTCGACATCTTGATCCAGCAAGAAATCATCAAGTAAATCTGCTAATTCTAAATTAGTTTCAACAACAATTGGTTCAGCTCGATCGACAAGTAAACTATGATCGTCACTAGTCAAATCTTGATCGGCTTCCTCCAATTCTACTGGAGCTAGGCTGACAGGAATAACATCTTCATCTAAGAAAAAATCATCGAGTAAATCTGGTAAATCTAGATCATCTGGGACGGCAACTGCGCTGACTGAAATAACCGTCTCGATTTGAGCAGTAGTTTCTAATCGATCTAATTGATCTAATCGATCAATTTCACCAAGACTAAGTTCGCCACTATTCTTGACACAAGTTTTGAGCACCTCAAAATATGCCAACCATGAAGATCGCCATAATTGACTATCGGGATTGGTGATTAATCGATCGCAATATTGAATCAACAGCAACCACCCTGATGCCAATTCCAGTTCGACTCCAATTTGAGTCAATTGAGCGATCGTTGCTTGAGCTGTGGCGATAATATTTGCAGGTACAGCTCCCTGTGCTGGCAGATTTGCCAACTCCATTTCTAGATCCAAAACTACCAGCTCGAAACCCTGCTCGGCAAATTCCTGATGAACTTGCTTCATCTCATTCCAGTCTGGTAAATACTGTTCCTTCACGTTCAGGTGAAGGGTTTGAAGTCGCTGAATTGTCAATTGAAGTCGATCGCCATCATCGATATTGCTACCTAATTTTTCGCCAGAACCAGAAATTTCTAGACAACTAGCCAGTAGTTCTCCCGCTTCCAATAGCATCTGGCTCAATTTGCGATCGGCTAGTGGTGGTGCTATTTCCAGATATCGCAAGTCCGATAGTAAATCTTCTAGAACCATCGCCCCATGCAGCATACTATCTGCATTAACAGTTACCGCTCCACCCTTGATCGTGTGAATAGCACGGTAAATCGACTGAATATCCCCAATCCATGACTCTGGTGTCAATCGTTGGATGATATCAAAGTAAGTTTCTAGCTGTTGCTGGGTATCGATGAGAAACATCTCCCGCAACTCTTGCTGTAGTTGAGCCTCGGCTGAATTATCGGGGGTTTTCATGGGTGGATGGGGGGATGGGGACGAGGGGACTGGGGGACTGGGAG
>JAJAYU010000308.1 GCA_026786125.1 Chamaesiphon sp. | reverse complement strand
GTCCCAGTCCCCTTGCTCTGCCCTTCGCTCGATCCATATCGGCGAATACATTACTTTTTAATGGTTGGAGGCGTTGGGAGAACTGCATGTAAATTAATTAATAATTGATAGTTAATAATTGATAATTAATCATAAATACTTAGTTTGAATTCTAGTCATAACCACTATCGATAAGTTATGACTTAGGACTTATTAAATATTGCTATCAAGCATTGTGGTTAACTTAGCTTTGGTAATTGCGCCTTCACAAGAATGAACGACTTCTTCACCTTTAAATAGTCGAATTGCGGGAACGCCTTCTACTTTGTATGCCTTGACAGTCTCAGGATTGGGATCTATTTCCATCTTGACTACTTTAACTCGATCGGCATAATTAGTTGCGATCCAGTCGATCGATGGTGAAACTAGCTTGCAGGGGCCACACCAAGCCGCCCAAAGATATACTAGAACTGGTAAATCTGCTTGTAAAACTTCACTCTCAAATTGTGAATCATTGATGACGGTAACGCTACTCACTTTGATTAACTCCTAGATGATCGATCGAAATATTATTATCTTCTAGATTAGAGCAAGATTGATCGAGTTGTTTGAGTTGGTGCGGAGATCTACCCACCCCACCCTACGGGCACCCCTGTCTTGATTCGCTAAACCGTCGGGAAACCCGACGAGCGCGAATCGCTGTCTTGTCGTTTTTTTATTCGGGGGTTACCCCCGAATAAAAACGCCGCTCCTAGGAGGGGATTTTATGAAGGAGTTTACTGCTTGGCTTGATAATAAATCTTTGTACCAGTGTTGGTGACGAAATGACAGTTCTCTTTGGCATCCCAGAAGGCATCCCAGATAGAACGATCGGATTTATGATAATACTCACCTAAAACTGGTTTGATCGCCTCTGTTGCCTCTAGGAGGTGGTAGTGAGGGATCGTCAGGAAGATATGGTGCGCGACGTGGGTACCGATATTGTGGTGAATATCATTGATCAAACCATAGTCATGATCGATCGTCGAAATTGCACCTTTGAGGAAGTACCAGTCTTTACCGCGATACCAAGGGATATCATCATCGGTGTGATGTAGGAACGTAACTAAATCTAACCAGACGACAAATCCGAGATAAGGCATCAAGTAGAACTTAACCAGCCATAACCAACCCCAGGTAAATGTACCAGCAGCGACTAAGCCAACCATGATCGCACAGCAGATACTGCTAGTGATTACATCCCACTTTTCTGACTCACGGAAAAGTGGGCTAGCTGGATGGAAGTGTGAACCGCCTGGACGCTCAGGGGAACGGCGGAACAGGTATAGAGGATAAGCTAGTAGTAGAGTTAAGTCGAACCGGAGAAATTTCTCCCAGCCTTTCATATCATCATATTTGGCTTCTGATACTGGATACCAACTTTCGTCAGTTTCAATATTGCCAGTATTGTGGTGGTGCGTCCGATGACTGATTCGCCAGCCATGATAAGGCACGAGAATGAATGAGTGGGTAATATGTCCGACTAAATCATTGAGCCACTTGTAGCGGGAGAATGAACCGTGTCCGCAATCATGTCCGATCACGAATAATGCCCAAAACATCGTTGCCTGCATGAACCAGAAAACTGGGTAAAACAACCAATTGTCTAATTTGTAAGCGAGAGCATACAATCCAGCTACAATGACGACATCGCGGAAGAAATAAGACAAGGATTTCCAAGTAGAAGACTCGAAACAATGCTTGGGGATCGCTGCTCGGACATCTTGGATCGTGAAGGGGAGCCGTTCTCGCTCAAATGGAGATTCGCTAGAATTAACTGGTTCGACTAGATTTGATTGCACGTATTTTTAAAATTTACCTAATAACTAAGATCCCAACCGCATTGTTACATTTCGATATAATTTTGGCAACAATTTTGGGAGGGTACAGGGTAGATAGGAATAACCTTGTGTTTTTATCCCCTAAAACCTAAAGCCTAAAGCCTAACCTAACCTCCCATCCGAATTTCTGAGTAAAAAGAAGCAAGCGAATCACCATTTGCTTGGGTGCTAATCGTGGTGCGGACTCGAACATTGTTGCTCTCAAACCAAACTCGCTCGGAAGAGCTAGTGTTGCCGCTGCTGGTAACTAGAGTGAGCGCGTCATCATCACCCATCGTATATTGAGCTACTTGCAGAGATTTAGCGTTGCTACTGGATGTGTGAAAAAGTCTGCCAGTCTTAGCTTCTGGTGTATCGGCAATGGCAATTGCGATCGATTCGCCTTGTTGATTTGGTGAATTTTTGGTGGGTGTATCCCAGGCAATTGTCCCTTTCCAGGTATATTTCACGCCACCCCAAATTGAGCTGGGATCGACACCTGCTTGTTGACAGAGTTGGGTGACTTGGGGATGATCGTTGGCTAAAATCTCAATCACTAGATCAGATTTGCCATGCTCTGACTGTTTTATGGTGAGATATTGACTAGTCTTCTGTGAAAACCATTTGCCAGTACTTAATTCAAAAAATTCGCGAACATTCATAAATTAGTGAATGGCTTGCACTGTTGGCGAAGCCTTGCATTTTGCATTGCGGAGCCGGAGTATGGATAGTGGATGAACTTTAGATATTGATAGTTATCCTAGAAATTCACCTAAACCATCTACTAGTATAACTTCCGATCGTCTAGTACCTATTCACTCCTTCTGGCTATCTTCGATTCGCTGGAGCCAAATAGTTGCGGCTGCGGAGACATTGGGTTGACTATCTTTGGTGAGATATTTGAGCGCGGAGATACTTTTGGGGGTGGGCAATTGCCCTAATGATTCAGCTAAACGCTGACGGACTAACCAGTCTTCAGATTCAATAAATAATAATAATCGATCAATTGCCCCAACTGCTTTAATTTCCCCCAGGGCAGCAATTGCGGCTTGCTGAAGCACGACTTCTTTTGAGTCTAAAGCTTGCATCAGCACATCAAAAGCACGGGGATCTTTGAGATTGCCGAGGGAAACAGCCGCGCTAAAACGTACGAGCCAATCAGTATCTTCGTAAAACGCTCGAACTAGTGCTTCAAAGGCGCGAATATCTTCTAAGTAGCCGAGGGCACCTGCGGCATCAGCGCGAATCCCATAATCTGGGTCATTAGCAAGGATCTCGATCAAAATCGGGTAAGATTCTGGTGTAGCTTTGACTCCCAGTGCAAATACTGCCATCGATCGCAATTGTAAGCTTTCATCATTGAGCACTTTTTTGATCAATGGTAGTGCGACATCAGCCGGAAAATCTCGGAGTGATGCTAATGCTACCATCCGATCCCGCAGATCGGGACTCTCTAGCTGGGTAGCTACTGAGGATATCTCTGCTGGTTCTCGTTGGCGTAGCTGTTCCACTGGAAGATCGCTCATATACTTTTTACCGTGCTTTATCTCTAGATTGTAACAAATTTTATTGTTATGACGACTAGACAGCTTTGATCTGCCAATTCCCAGTTCGACTCCGCTCACTGTTCGCAACGCGTCTGCCTCAGCAGAGCGGAGCCGAAGTGAATTTTCACAATCCCCCCGATTATCATCCATGCCCAGTCATATCGACTCAACTTATCTGTGCCAACTTACTGCTGCTCAAATCAAAGAAATTTTAGTGCTAGAGGGAGTATCAATCGAACAATATCAACCGCAGTTACATCGATGGTTGACGATCTCTCAGTTACCAGATCTGGGACAATTAAGCTTGAATTTAGAACCAGAAAAAGCTCAAGAGATCGATCTCCGATTACATCAGCGAGAGATCGTGGAATTTACAGCAATGACAACCGTGATGAATATCGATATTTGCGATCAATATGTGTTTATTCCACTCTTAGAACAGCTAGATCTCCACGGTAATAATCAGAGTGCATTATGGGGCAGAATTTGCTTGCGAGGAAATATAAATAGTATCTGGACTGCTCAAGATTTGTCTTGGGTTCAAGCATTAGGACAGCAACTACTTGCAGCAATCAACTTGCTAACAGAATTTGTGGCGACTCAACCGATAGTTAATGGTTCGGCACCATTATCATACCTAGCTGAATCGATCGAACGAGTTGATGAATTGGAGCTAATTTGTCAAAAAAAGGATGATTTTATCAATAATATCGCTCACGACTTACGAGCACCATTGATGAATATCAAAATGGCAATGCGGATGTTGAGAATTAGTATGAGAGTGGACTCCGAACTTACCAGCTTATTATCAGGGCATCCAGCGGAAAGATATTTAGCTGTATTAGAGCAAGAATGCGATCGAGAAGTAGATTTGATTAATAATATTCTAGACTTGCAGCAATTGGAGACAGTACTAGTTCAATCCAAAGGTACTGTTAAAGATCGAGTCAACCTTGAATCAATCGAGGTTGAAAGCTGGCTATCAACTACAGTGGGATCATTTACCGATCGTGCTAATGAATTCCAACTGAAAATCACCACATCTATTCCCAAGTCAATTCCAGCTATTTTAACAGATCGAATTTATCTGACCAAAATTCTAACAGAGTTGTTAAATAATGCCTGTAAATATACCTATGTTGGCGGTGATGTCATGGTGTTGATCGATAGCAATCTCAAATTAGAAATCTTAACAATTCAGATTAGAAATCAAGCAGAGATCGACACAGAGTACCTGCCATATATCTTCGATAAGTTCTATCGTGTTCCTGGCAATGATCGATCAAAACAAGGTACCGGACTAGGATTATCTTTAGTCCAAAAACTAGTAGAACAGTTAAATGGCAAAATCAACGTTACGAGTAGTAATGGCTGGACAGAATTTACTATCAATTTACCAATTAAGATCGGGAGTTAGGTTTTCGGCTTGAGGACGTACCATCATTACAGCCAACAACCATAACTCCTAACTGAACTACTAATTAAAACTCAAACTCCAGACCAATATTAGTACCATTCACATCACCAAAATCAGTGTTGTAACTAGCGACGATCGCAATCCCCTCATAGAGATTGATATCAACACCAATAGTGCCTAATAAGCCAAGTTTGTCACCTTGGGCAGTACCACCTCTAGAGCTAAATTGGACTCCACCACCAGCGTGAAAAGTCAGTAACGGATTTCGTTCAAATGGTTCTTTATCGCCTAACGAAAAATCGTAGGTAACAGGCACACGGATCACGGTATTATTGCTACCAAAGACTGCTGATGGCCGAATCGAGTAATTTTCTGAGAACGGGAATCTGCTAACTACGCCAAAAGTGGATGAACCATTACCAAAACCAATTGCTGGACCAACATAATTTTGGGGAATTGTCGTCGGATAGCCACTACCTGTATCTCTGATACTAGGTGATGGTGGAGCTTGAGGCGAAGTCCCAGGTAATTCCGATTGGGCAATTTGGAGTTTTGAGGGAGTTTTGAGATCGGGGCTAGTGATTGGTGCTTGGTTTTTCCAATCCGATCCGGCGATTTGGATCGGAGCTGTTCTAGCTATTGGAGTCGCACGGGTGCTGGATTGAGTAACTAGTGCAGACGTATTTGGTTGTAAAATTGGTGTGGTATTGATAGGTGGTATCATATCGGGTGCTGATTACTCCTCAAAGGTTGGTGAATTGACTATAACTACTGAAAATCAAAATCCTAATAAGGATTTAGACTGGATAATTGATTATATAGTTTCCGTCGATCAAATCCCCTCACTCGAATGTCTCGATTTGAGACATGGATGTTGCGATTATGTCAGATATAAATGGAAGAATATGCCGATTTTGACTATTTGTAGTGCCTTCAGTAAAGACAATTAGCAGATAAGGTTGTCGATTTGGTAATTCGATATAGGCAGCATCATGGCGCACCTGGGATGTCCAACCTGCTTTCGACCAGATTTGACTCTCAGGTGGTAAACCTGCGCCCAGAAAGCCATTTACCTGATTCTCCTCGCCTGGGTCGGGGGTGGCTCCAGCCAAGTGGAGATCTCGCTGAAGTAGTTTCATCATTTGACTCGATCGATCGCTGCTGACAGCAGCACCGCCAACGATACTGTGCATTAATCTCGCTACCGCGTCTGTGGTCAGCATATTTCGGTTTTCCCGCAGTTCACCTACAAACATCCGCTCTCGTCCGTAAGGACCTTCACCCCAAGTCTTTTGATTGACATTAATTCGATCTAGTTCTGGCCAGCCCAGGGATTGATAATAGCGGTTAATTAGATTGCGTTGGCTCTTCCATGTGGTGAATGGCCCTGGAGAAAGTTCTGGCCCACTGGTAGTACCAGTCAAGGTATCAACAACTAGACTAGTGGCATCATTACTGGAGTCTATAATCATCTCCCGCACGGCTCGATCGAGTTCCACCGATGGTTCTGCCATGCCTTGCTGGAGCCATTCGTGCATGGCTAATAAATAAAATAGCTTAATCATACTTGCGGGATAAATCCGTTCACCACCGCGATAATTAAAGCCTCTAACTGGATATTTCCACAGCTCATCAGCCGTAATCGCTCCACCAGTATTAACTGGAATTGGTCGATCGTAAACCAGCCAAGTTAGGGCAATTTGTTCGCGGCTCAAGTCAGGAAATTCTGCCCAAGTACTGGCTAGAGCTTGCTCGGCAAGGGTTGTCAGAATTAAATTTGGTTGATAGAAATGCATTAGTTAGGGGGTGGATAGTGGGTAGCGTAGATCTAAGGGTACCCATGAAGCGGCGTTTTTATATCTCCTGGGGGAGAGGCTTCGCCAACGGGGGTTCCCCCCGAATAAACAAACGACAAGACAGCGGTGCGCTATGGGCGGGGTTCCCCCGCACATATAAGCGCAACAAGACAGGGCACCTCTACAAGTTAATTATGTAGGGGCGCGGCTTTATGCCCGCCCTGGATCTACGCTTATTAATAATATTTTTATACTGGTGCAAGATGTGAGCATATACATTAAAAAAGTATTGATGTAAGCAAAGCCTAAAGCCTAAAGCCTAATTCCGTACAAACTGCATCCAGGGGCAAATCCCAGGCTTCCGTTGGGAGTTGCTCGACATAGTTAAAATCGAAGACAATCCCAATCGTCGGAATCTTCCGCCACTGTGAATCCGATCGCAATCGATCGTAATAACCACCCCCATAACCCAATCGATAACCACGATTGTCCATAGCAACTGCCGGAACTAAAATTAAATCCACCAAATCGGGCGTGAGCATGGCTGATCGTGGATCGGGTTCTAGAATGCCGTACTTGCCGATTATCAGTGGCTGTGAGGGCTGCCAGCGTTGCCACAGTAGCTCTTTACTGATTGATCGAGGTAAGCCCCATTGCTTGTGACTGTGGGTAAATAAATAATCTAAATTTGGCTCTTGGCGATGGCTTTGATACGCGAGAATCGTCCGTGCGGCGAGAAATTGCGGACAAGTTGAGATCTGATGGCAAATTTGATCGCTCTGAGATCGCCAGACTTCGGCAGGTAACTCCTGTCGCTGCTGAAGAAATTGACGGCGCAAATTAGTTTTATCACAACTCACAATTACAATTCTCTACTCCAGATTAACTAACTATAATCTACCAAGTCTTGCGGATGGTACTGGACATTGCAGGGACTAGCGATCCTTACACCCAAGCCTTCCAAAATTAAAATCGATCATCAAGGAAAGATTTTGGGTATTATCTATAGTAATGTAGACATCTTGAGCGAAGTAAAGTCGTCGTAATCAGTGTATGATTCAACGTTAATTTAATACTCCCATCAGACTGCATTCCCGAACCCCCGTTTATTAAAATTCTTGCTGTTACCCATTTTAGGGTATGGCTAATTACAATTTAAAGTAGCTTATTTTTATCTATGGATCTCCCAACTAAATCGGCCGAAAGTGAATCCCTAGCCCAATACCTATCCAAGGTGGAAACGGGTCCCCGCAAATTAGTTAAATTGGAAGTAGATTTTATTCCTCAAAGTAGGAAAAAGTGGGATCAAATTCTGATTGATCGAACAACCGAGCGAGAACTTGCTGAAAAAGCAATTAATGATTGTTATCAATATGCTGGATTGGAGCAATCACGGATTCTGTGGACGGAAAATCCGCTCACTGCCATGACGATTTTAGCGAACCGCCCAGATTTAGTTGATGTCGGCACTAGAATTCTCAATCAAATCTGTAGTAGCTGCAATCAAATCATCAATAGTCAAATCAGTGCCGAGTTTATTGAAGTTGTCAAAGCATACGCTAATCCTCGTGCCCAAATTATTGGAGCAGATCAAAAAATTGCCTTCGATCCACTGGGCGACTTTCTCAATCAAGTCTCTATTACCGAGGTCAAAAAAAATCATCCTCAAATCGATCCAGCTTCCCTACCTGCGGCAATGCAAGATTATCGAATTGCTTACTTAAGCTATTTTGATTACTTTCACCAAATTGGCCTAGATATCCCTCAAATCCAACCACTAATCGACTTAGCCAAATGCTGTGGCTGTTGCTGGGCATTTGAAAATATCACGATTCTCACCCCCAAACCAACCGAGATCGAATTCAATCAGCATGGTGAATTAATCGCCCTCGTCTATGATGGAGTCAATATCCTTGAGTGAATTTAGATCGTCAGTCCCCGACCCGTGGCATAATTAGAGGATAAGTTAGGCTAATTGACTAGCATCCAAACTAGCAAATAGCGATCGATACCTAATCGATCGATCTATACTTAGATACTATATTGTCGATCGGCAGCAATCGATCAGCTCATCACAAGGATGTCGAAACTGTGCCCCTAATTACTACTGGTAAGCCATTTATCCGCGATCTCGAACAAGCCGGATCTTTGGGTGTGTATGTCCCTCTCGAAGGTGGTTATGAAGGTCGCTACCAACGGCGACTACGGGCAACTGGGTATGAAAGTATGCGGATATCTGCTAGAGGTTTAGGCGATATCAGTACCTACCTGACTGGAGTCCACGGAGTCCGCCCCGCCCACGTTGGCAAAAAGGAAATTCGCACCTATTACATTCCCCCCATCCTCGATACCTATCTCGCCCACCTATTACCCACCTCCAAGGGTTTGGTACTATGGTTGGTTGATGGGCAAGTCTTATCTAGTCAAGAATTAGCCTATCTAGCCGAATTACCCTCGATCGATCCTAGAGTCAAAGTAGTGATCGAACTAGGTGGAGATCGGGAATTTCGCTGGGTGCAACTAGCCTCATTGGTATAGTCTCTTTCAAAACCTAAAGCCTAAGACCTAAAGCCTAAAAACTAACAAAGCATGAGCGCAATCACCCCAAGTCAAGTTAAATCCACTATCGAAGCAGGTATCCCTGAAGCAATCGTCCAAATCACCGATCTCACAGGTGGCGGCGATCATTATCAAGCTGTGGTCATTTCTGCTCAATTTGAAGGTAAATCACTAATTCAACAACATCAATTAGTCTACGCAGCCGTGAAAGAACCAATGGCTAGTGGTGCGATTCATGCCCACGCGCTCAAGACTTATACCCCCGCAACATGGCAAGCTGAGAATTAAGTATTTCTCTACACTCTACCCTCTACCCATTATTCTCTACTCTCTAAATTATGACTACTCCAGCAACAGAAACAATTGGTACGCTCATCAAAGACAACAAAATCATGGTTTTCATGAAAGGCAACAAATTAATGCCTCAATGTGGATTTTCCAACCAAGTCGTCCAAATTCTGAATATTCTGGGTGTCCCTTATGAAACAGTCGATGTTTTAGCTGACCAAGATATTCGCCAAGGTGTAAAAGAGTATTCTAACTGGCCTACAATTCCTCAAGTGTATATCAACGGTGAATTCATCGGTGGTTCTGATGTGCTGACTGAGTTGTACCAAAAAGGTGAGCTTCAGCAAATGGTGGAAGTAGCTTTAGCTAGTTAATAATTGATAATTGATAATTGATAGCTAACTACATAGTTTGTGGGGTGGGTCGTTCTCACCTTACCTGGGTGTGCTAGGTTTCTATCAATTATCAACTAAATTAATACCTGTAGTCTGGTTCCCTCTGCAATTCGAGGATTTCAAAATTAGAGGGGTCGTAAATATACCGCATCACTTCCTCCTCGACCCGATTGATTTGATATGCTTCTAGCACATTAGTACTTCGCAACGCTGCTAAATATCCATCGAGATATAGCCGCAAATCGTCGAAGCGATAACCTCGGTGCCACATTTCAACTAAGGCATCAGTAATTTTTTGATAGTATCCGACTGTTTCTATGGTTTGCAGCATGGCTTAATCCCTCGACATACTAAATAGGATATATCAAAATTGTTCGGTCTGACATTATTATAGTCTATGGGACTTCTGGTCAAACTGGGGTGTGGAAAATACACATTTATCGATCGCAATAGTAGCGATCCCCAGCACAGACTTTTGGATAATCTTAACCGAGATATATATATATGATCTAGATCGTTGGGATGTTCACGAATGTTCCAATGCTACAGAATATCTGAGCAAAACCAGCAATCATCCTCCGAAAAAGCGTGCAGATTCATGTCATAGAAGGCAATCATAACTTACGATCGCTATTGACTTGGCATCTGCATCAAGCGGGTTATCATGTTCAACAATCGGCAACATTAGCACAGGCGTATCAACATTGCGATCGAGTATTACCCACATTAGCCATCGTCGATTCCGATTTACCTGATGGCGAAGGAGTGGAGTTTTGTAAATGGTTGTATCCCCAAGGTAATTCGCTAATTTTGATGCTGTCAGCCCGAATCCGCGACATCGATTTAGTTACCGCACTTCAGGCGGGAGTTGATGACTACCTAAAGAAACCGTTTGGGATGCCGGAATTTTTGGCACGAGTTGCGGCTCTACTCCGGCGGAATCGGGGGTTGACGACGATTCCCACCGAGATGACTTATGGACATTTACGGATTGACTTGGTACGACGGTGTCTGTATCTGAGCGATAAATCTCAAGCAAAGCCACTGGAAACGAAAATAGACCTTAGCCCCCAAGAGTTCAGTTTACTCTACGTTCTAGCCCAAGCTAACGGTCGTTCAGTCCATCGTAGTGAATTATTAAAACGTGCTTGGGATATCGATATTGATAATCCACGCACCGTAGATAGTCACGTTCTCTCGCTCCGCAAAAAGCTCGGACACCCAGATCCGATTGAAACTGTCCGTAAAGTCGGCTATCGGTTGAATTATTAGAATAGCGACAACAATGTTAAGATATTGATACAATTGCTAATAATCAAGCGAGAATGTTCATGAGAGCAACTTCAGGTAACAAGTATGATTAATCGCCAAGCCGTATTAGAGTATCTGAACAAGCATCCTAGCCATACCACCTGGCAAATGCGGTTACACTTTTTGCAGGCTAGTCGTGAAATCGATAGTCAGTCGTCGATTTCGATTAGTTCGATCGCCAATCAGCTCAATTATATCCTCCGCGATCTCGAATTGATCGGGACCATTGTACCAGCAGCAAAATCTTTGGCACAGCATCAAGAAAGTTATCAGGGCGAGTACAGCAGCAGCCACAATGCTAGATCAGCTAGCAAATAACCTATTTCTTAGTTGTCCAAACAGTACTAAACATCATCAGCATCGCGCCGATGGAGATGGCAATTGCCAGTCCACCAACGATTGCATTTTGGGTAGATTCGTCGATGATCATAGTTAATTCTCAGATTGGGTAATACGACGGATGTTTAGGACATCACTCATCTGTTTAATTTGAGCAAAACAGCGTTCTAATTGTAATTTATCACTAACTTCGATCGACAGATCGATAAT
>JAJAYU010000307.1 GCA_026786125.1 Chamaesiphon sp. | reverse complement strand
CGCTATCGCTCTACCCAACCTACATATCTAGCGGAGGAGGGTGGGTTTTGTTTAATATCGAACAGTAGTATCGATATTAGATTGCATAAACCCACCCCTACACATCTATTAACTTACCAAACTTCGATCGGGACGTAAATTACTTGCTCCGCGCAGGTAAGGGTGGAAAACTTTGGTGTCTACAGGCAAATTGGCATGAATTAGCAGCCGAATACAGCGCGGTAAACTACCTTCGACATGCATTTGTTGTACGTCCATCAAGGCGACATCTTGCCAGTCAGGGCAAACACGACGAGCGATTTTGGCTGGAAATACTGCATCCAAATCCTGGGTAGCAGTGAAAATGACGCTAACAATCAGATCGGGATCGAGACGATTACGATATTTTAACTCCTGTAAGAGTTCAGTGACCGCAATCGCGATCGCCTCCTCTGTATTTTCACTCGCCGTCGTTGCCCCTCGAATTGCCTTTACGCGCCACTCCACGCCATCACCCTCCACAAAATTTTAAGATTATCAACCGTCACTAGGGACGATATAAC
Source organism: Chamaesiphon sp. (assembly GCA_026786125.1). Taxonomy (GTDB): domain Bacteria; phylum Cyanobacteriota; class Cyanobacteriia; order Cyanobacteriales; family Chamaesiphonaceae; genus Chamaesiphon. The sequence continues at coordinate 2,207 of JAJAYU010000307.1, read as the reverse complement.
CATAAGGGTTGTCCACTAGTACTTAATTCAAATTGTACCCAATCTGCCGCAGATACTACTGTTGTGAAGCCAGAAACTTGACTTTGTAACAATCTTGTTATCAACGGCTTACGTTCTTCGATCGTGTGGAGCTTAGTTTTTGCGGGATCCAATCCGGCTAATTCTGCTAGCCACAGTCGCGCATCCTCTTCCGAACCCAGTCGATCAACTACCCCAAATTCTACCGCCTGTTCGCCTGTAAAGATCCGTCCATCGGCAAATACTTTGACTGTTTCCGGCGAGAGGTGACGAGATTCGGCAACTGTATTAACAAATTGCTCGTAGGTATTGTCAATTAAGCTTTGAAGAATTTGTTCCTCTGGCGGTGTTAATTCCCGATCGAATGCCAAAATATCCTTATATGGCCCAGATTTGATCACCTGAAATGATACCCCGACTCGATCAAGTAATTTCTCCAAATTATTACCCCGCAGGATCACCCCAATACTGCCTGTCAAGGTGCCAGGATTTGCCATGATATAGGGCGCGCCCATGCCGATATATACGCCCCCCGAAGCCGAAATATTCCCATAACTAGCAACAATTTTGACCTTCGATTGCAGCCGCTGCAATGCCTGATAGATCTCGTAAGAATCACCTACAGTCCCGCCTGGACTATCAATTCTCAGCAACAATGCTGGATACTTGCGCTCTGCAACTAGTTCCAGTGCCTTCAGTACCGATTTGCGGGTAGCACTGCCGATGGCACCTGCGATTTCAATCCGCGCGATTTGTTTGGTAGCGTTCTTGTTAAATGGCCAGATCATGTTGGAAGTTGGGAGAGGGTGTGGGACTGGGAGACTGGGGGACTACACAGCATCAAATCTAGTCCCCCCTTCACGAAAGTTTAGCTATCAACAACTATCAATTATCAATTAATTTACCTAGCAGACTATCTGAGGAAAATATACAATCTGTTAAGAGCCGAAGATTAAGTATTTATGCCGTCAAAACAGTCCTCATTCTCATTTAGCTTAACACCGATTTTATTGGTCGTGCCCTTTTTCCTCTGGGGGACGGCGATGGTGGCGATGAAGGGAGTGATGCCCCATACTACGCCATTATTCATGGCTGGAGTCCGGCTAATTCCCGCAGGTATTTTGGTGTTAATTGCCACGGCTATTTCCAAACGACAGCAGCCCAACACTTGGCAAGCATGGGCGTGGATACTACTATTTGCGATCGTTGATGGGACTTTGTTTCAAGGATTTTTGGCGGCGGGATTGGTCAGAACTACTGCGGGACTGGGATCGGTGATGATTGACTCCCAACCTTTGGCGGTGGCGGTATTGTCAGCTTGGTTATTCAAGGAGCAAATTGGGGCAATCGGGATTTGTGGTTTGCTCTTGGGGGTACTCGGAATTAGTTGTATTGGATTGCCAGTGGAATGGTTGAGTCAAATTGCCACTGGTGGATCGGCAAGTCCGGTGAGTGTCGCTGGATTACTAGATCGAGGTGAATGGTTAATGCTCCTAGCAGCTCTCTCAATGGCTGTAGGCACGGTACTAATCCCATTCATCACCAAACATGTGGATCCAGTGGTTGCGACGGGTTGGCACATGATTATCGGGGGGATTCCGTTAGCGATCGGTTCGTTCTACCTGGAGTCCAATCAATGGACTGCAATTACTAGTTCTGACTGGATTGCCATCGCTTATTCAACTATCTTCGGGAGTGCGATCGCTTATGGCTTATTTTTCTACTTTGCCGCACGGGGAAATCTGACTAGTCTCAGCTCTTTGACTTTTTTAACTCCGGTATTTGCCTTATTATTTGGTGGTTTGTTTCTAGGTGAATCACTCGATTTGCTGCAATGGTGTGGAGTTTCACTGACGATTGTTAGTATTCTCTTGATCAATCAGAGAGACTATCTCTGGAGTCAATTGACTGGTGTACCATTCGATCCGATCGACAAGGCTCCAATTGATAATTGATAATTGATAGCTAGGTTGTTAGGAGAGAGATTTGACCTCTTATTTTTGTTAACGATCGATCTTACCTGTCTAAAATAGACCTCCTGCAAAAGTCCGATCGAGAGATATACAATAGATCAAAGTTGAATTAATTGATCGTGAGCTATAAACAAGTTGAAAATCTCAAGCCAACAGAGTTCAAACGGCTATGTGGCGTAACTCCAGAAACATTTATGGAAATGGTAAAAGTAATTG
>JAJAYU010000306.1 GCA_026786125.1 Chamaesiphon sp. | reverse complement strand
TAGCGTATACTACGAAAGCAAAGCTTAATCCTATGTTTACAGGAGCAAAAATCTAATGTCGGAGGCGCAGCAGCCCATCAGAGTCCCTAGGGAGTTTTTGGGACCGCCTGATGACTTGAATCCTAACGTTTTCATGTTTCTTGGGGCAATTGTATTAGTAACGATTTCGACAATCGGCTACTGGCAATGGCAGCTACCAGGTTGGTGTTGTTTTGGGTTTAATGTCTTGGCTTTACACATGGCAGGTACGGTGATTCATGACGCTTCTCATAATGCGGCACATCCCGATCGATCTGTGAATGCAATTATGGGACATGTTAGTGCCTTGATGTTAGGGTTTGCATTTCCAGTGTTTACTCGCGTCCATATCCAGCACCATGCCAACGTTAACGATCCCGATAACGATCCCGACCATTTCGTGTCTACGGGTGGCCCCCTGTGGTTGATTGCGGCTAGATTCTTTTATCATGAGATCTACTTTTTTCAGCGCAAACTATGGCGGAACAACGAGCTAATCGAATGGTTTCTGAGTAGGTTATTTGTCGGATTGGTTATTTATTTTGCTTGCCAAAACGGTTATAGCGACTATATTTTAAATTATTGGTTCTCACCAGCATTAGTTGTCGGACTAGCACTGGGGTTATTCTTCGACTATCTCCCACACCGCCCATTCAAAGATCGCAATCGCTGGAAAAATGCTCGTGTTTATCCGGGAGCAGTTTTGAACATTCTGATTTTTGGGCAAAACTATCACCTAATTCACCACCTCTGGCCATCGATTCCTTGGTACAAGTATCAAGCTGCTTACCAAGCAACCAAGCCATTGCTGGAATCAAAAGGATGCCATCAATCATTAGGATTGCTCAAGGGGAAAGATTTTCTTCATTTTGTCTATGACATCTTTTTGGGAATTAGGTTTCACCCCAAGCCAGATTCAGCCAAATCGGGACAGAGAGAGAATTGAGTTACCCCTAACTTAATCATCAACAAATTTGACTCGTTAATGCCGAAATCGTTGATTAATTATTGAAGATAGATCGTATTGATGACCTAATTCCTGTAGAATCTAAGCAAAAATAAGCAATCTACCCCGCAGTCTCTTGGAATCTGGAGGAAAAACCCATTAGTAGCACAACTACCACCCAAAACATGTCCGAAACAGAACAGTCTGTCATTCACATCTGGGGTCAAAATAAACTCTCAGGGGAAGTCAAAATCAGCGGTGCTAAAAATTCGGCACTGGTTGTCATGGCTGGTTCCTTACTCTGTGCGAGGGGCTGTCGGCTCCAAAATATTCCTGGCCTAGTAGATGTCGATAAGATGTGCCAGATCATCGAAGCTTTGGGAGTGAAGATCAAGCGCGACGGTGATGTGATTGATTTTGACACGACTGGTTTCAACTGCCACACGCCACCATTTGAACTAGTTTCTAAGTTGCGAGCAGCCTTCTTTTCAATCGGGCCAATTTTAGCCAGACTAGGTGTAGCCAAAGTACCATTACCTGGTGGCTGCTCGATCGGTGCTAGGCCTGTAGAATTGCATGTGCGCGGGTTGCAGGCGATGGGTGCCCATGTCGAAATCGAACATGGGATTGTCAACGCTTATGTGACTGGCTCCAGCAAGCGGCTCCAAGGCGCGAAAATCTATCTAGACTATCCCAGCGTCGGTGCGACGGAAACACTGATGATGGCGGCGACTCTAGCTGATGGTGAGACAATTTTGGAGAATGCGGCGAAGGAGCCGGAAGTTGTCGATTTAGCTAATTTCTGTATTGCGATCGGTGCCAAAATTACTGGTGCAGGTACAGATCGGATTACGATCGTTGGTGTCAAAGAATTACACGAAGCTGACTATAGTATTATTCCCGATCGAGTCGAAGTTGCAACTTTCCTAGTCGCTGGGGCAATCACTAATTCAGAAATCAGTATGTTTCCGGTGATACCAGGGCATCTGACGGCGGCGGTGGCTAAGTTAGAGCAGATTGGTGCCAAAGTAGTAATGGATGGGCCAGATCGGATGCGGGTAATTCCAACGGGAATCCTCAAAGGTACAGACATCGAGACACTTCCCTATCCAGCATTCCCGACAGATATGCAAGCTCAATTTATGGCATTGCTAGCAGTCAGTGAAGGTAATAGTGTAATTACCGAAACTGTATTTGAAAATCGGCTTCAACACGTCGCCGAACTCAAACTCATGGGTGCGAATATCAAGGTCAAAGGCAATCATGCGATCGTCGAAGGTGTCGCTCGACTCTCTGGTGCGACAGTTACAGCCACAGATCTGCGGGCTTCAGCAGCATTAGTACTTGCTGGTTTGGCTGCACATGGCAAAACCACTATGCAAGGCTTACATCACCTCGATCGGGGTTATGACTGTCTAGAAGCTAAAATGCGGAGCCTGGGAGCCAAAATTGAGCGAGTTCGTGTCAATACGGCAGGCGAGACAGTCTATCGACATGGAGATGAAGTTGTGCGAGTGTAAATTAGGGAATAGCTAAGTAGCACCGATAAGATTCTAAATAAATATGTATAGTAGTGAGATGTTGGAGTAACTTGTGAGATGATCTAACGTTGCTCCCGTCCACGTTCACTTATTTTATTTAGATTATGCAATTAAGATTAGGGGACACCGTACCCAACTTTACCCAAGCCACCACAGATGGCGAGATCGACTTTTTCGAGTGGGCTGGCACTAGCTGGGTAGTACTATTTTCTCACCCTAAAGATTTCACACCAGTTTGTACGACTGAGCTAGGTGAAGTTGCCAAATTAAAGCCAGAATTTGACAAGCGCAATGTTAAGCCGATCGCGCTGAGTGTTGATGATGTAGAATCTCACAATGGTTGGGTTGGCGATATTCTCGAAACTCAAGGTTCCGCACTGAACTATCCAATCATTGCCGATCCTGATAAAAAAGTATCCGATCTGTATGACATGATTCACCCCAATGCTAATGCACTGGTGACTGTCCGATCGGTATTTGTAATCGATCCTAACAAAAAGCTGCGGTTGACAATTACTTATCCACCTAGCACTGGACGTAATTTCGATGAGATTTTACGAGTGATTGATTCACTCCAGCTCACTGATAACTATAGTGTGGCAACTCCAGCCAACTGGGTTGATGGTGGTGACTGTGTAGTTGTCCCAACAATTTCTACCGCAGATGCTAAAGTGAAATTCCCGAAAGGAATCACCGAACTCAAGCCTTATCTCCGCATGACTCCTCAGCCTAATAAATAAATATAAATATCCCCGACTTCTGAAAAATTCGGGGATATCATTTATCAGTCCAAATTTAAAATGGTGCCTTACGCGCCGCATTCTCGTAGTGTCTGCGACAGCAGAGCAAGGTAGGTACCCTACAATTATTTAACACCCACTTGTTCTAGCATTAATTTAGAACGCTTAACTCCATCTGGAATCTGCACTGGATAGTCCCCTGTGAAACAAGCTGAACAGAAGTTCTGGGGATCTTTCTCCGTTGCTGATAGCATCCCTTCCCAAGATAGATAAGCAAGGGTATCTACCCCGATTTGGGTGGCAATTTGAGCAACCGACTTGGTTGCGGCAATTAGTTGATCCTGAGTGTCTGTATCGATACCATAAAAGCAAGGATGAGTGACTGGTGGTGATGAAATTCGCATGTGAATTTCACTAGCTCCAGCATCGCGGAGAGCTTTGACTAGCTTACGGCTAGTTGTACCTCGAACGATCGAGTCATCAATGACGATTACCCGTTTCCCCTTTAAGACATCTCTAAGTGGGTTTAATTTCATCCGAATCCCTGCTTCTCGCATCTCCTGGGTGGGTTGAATGAATGTGCGCCCCACATAGCGATTTTTGATCAAACCTTCGGCGTAGGGGATACCAGATGCCTCTGAAAAGCCAATTGCCGCAGGGATACCAGAATCGGGGACACCAATCACAATATCAGCGTCGTGGCAGGATTCTGCTGCTAATTGCTTGCCCAGTCGTTTCCGGTAGCTGTACAAGCTTTCGTTATGTACCCAGCTATCGGGACGGGCAAAATAAATCATCTCAAAGATGCACAGTTTTGGCTGAACTTTTAGTGCCCAATTGATCGATTTAACACCTTCATCATCAATCCATAACAGCTCACCTGGGTTGACATCGCGCTCGTAGTCCGCGCCGATAATGTCTAGAGCACAAGTTTCTGAAGCTACTACATAGTGACCGATATGATCGGGCATACTCCCCAATACCAACGGGCGAATGCCATGTGGATCGCGAATGCCCATAATCCCATCAGGAGTGGCAATCGTCAAACTAAATGCGCCGACACATCGCTGACAAGCACTAATAGTTGCTTCAATCCAGTCTTTGCCAGCATTGACTTCTTCCCGAATAATCAACGCAATCATCTCAGAATCGATCGTGGTGCTGAGTTCACAACCTTTTTCTAGGAGGTAAGCTTGAAGCTCGGCTGTATTGACAAGATTACCATTGTGTGCAAGGGCAAGTTTCCCCAGTCTGGTTTCAACAATAATTGGTTGAGCATTGCAGCGGCGACTCGCGCCAGTAGTTGAATAACGAGTATGTCCGATCGCCAGTTGCCCTGATAACTTAGCCAGAATTTCTGGATTAAACACATGGGATACTAAACCCATATCCCGATGCTCGTAGAGATCGGCACCGTCGAACGTAGCTATTCCTGCTGATTCTTGACCCCGATGCTGGAGGGCGTACAACCCAAAGTAGGTCAGCTTGGCGACTTCTTGCTCTGGTGCATAGATTCCAAACACTCCACAGGCTTCTTCCGGTTTATCGACAGCGTTGTCGTCATTGATATCAGCGCAAACATCGAGGTGCAAATCGCGATCGGGAATCATGAATGGCTACAGTGGGAGAGGGTGGCTAAGTTATGGAACGGCTGATCGAAGGAGGAATTTTTGATCTAAATTTTAGGAATATCGACATCTGGCGATCGACTGCCAGCTATAGCATAGCTCATACCTGTAGCCAAATATACATGGTAAATACTGTAGACACAAATAATTAACTCTAATACTAATAGTAATTAAGTTTAGATATCGATCGACTAAAGGTGCTTATTTTAAATATTATTAAGAAAAGCTTAATAGTTTATTAACGATAGCACAGAACTAGCCAATAATCATCCGACCGTGCCGCATTTTTCGGAACCAATCCATCACTGATAACTGTAATGTCAACTCCTCCCCATTGGTTAGATCTGAGTGAATATCTGGCGATTGCTGTAGCTGTAGTCGGATCTATCGCCGCAGCTACATCCTCAAACTGGATCTATGCCATTGTGCCAATCCTAATTAGCCTGATCCTGAATGCGATTAATCGATGGCGATTTACGCAGAATATCCGCATTCAAGATCGATCTCTAGAACGAAAACTTGATCGAGAATTGCAGCAACAAGGTGAAATGCTCCAACAGGAAATCGTCCAAGCACGGAGTTTTGCTACAGCTTTGGTCAAGCAAACAATGACAGCACAGAAGACTTACCCTGCCCTAGCAGCGGGTGCATCTTTAGATTTGGAGTCTAAACCAGAGCTACTTGGCTTGGAGCAAAAATTCGAGCTGCATCAACAACTAATGCAATCAATGCAGGAACATGTTGGGGGTGTAGAGAATAGTCTTCAAGAAGTAGTCGATTTGTTGGAAAGTAGCGCGTTAACCGATCGAGTAGAATATTTAGAACGTCAGCTCACCCAGCTATCTGGGCAATTAGGCATGGAATCGACCGAGTTAGATCGATCGAATCTGCCTAGTTTGTTTAGTTTTGAGGAAGAACCAGAAGTCGATATTACGCCGCTATTAGATATGATTTCCGAAGATCTGATCTCTAACGACTTGATTTCTGACAACCTCGTTTCTGCCGAACTTAGCGGTGATATCTGGTCAAAACCAACTTGGAATCTTCAGCAGACAATCAGTGCTCACAGTGATTGGGTGCGCTGTATGAGCTTCACCCCAGATAGTCTCAAACTGGTAAGTGGCAGCTTTGATAAAACAATTAAGTTGTGGCAAATAGATACAGGCGGAGAGATTTATAGATTGGGTGAGCGACTCAAAGGGGTATTTGCCCTAGCAGTAAGTCCTGATGGTAAACTATTTGCCAGTGGTAGTTGGGATGAGACGATCGAACTGTGGGATTTGGAAACTGGGACTTTGCTCCACAATTTGAGTCAGCACAAAGCCTCTGTGCGAGCTTTGGCAATCGCGCCTGATAGTAAAACTTTAATCAGCGGTAGTTTTGACCAAACAATCATCCTCTGGAGTTTACCTGATGGAGTTGTCGATAAAACGATGCTCGATCGAGAACCAATTGCCGCTATCGCCTTAAGTGCTGACGGCACATTTCTGGCAAGTACTGGCGATGATGGTATTGTCAAAATCTGGTCGTTAGCTTCAGGGCTAAAAATCGCCGAATCGAGTGGCAATAAACATTGTATCGGTTCCCTGAGTATCAGTCCCGACTCCCAAACGATCGCCGCAGGCACCGTTGATGGCAATCTAGTCTTGTGGAAAATCGAACAGATCGAAAATGGTCTACCACATCAACTTAGCCTCGCACAGACGATTAAAGCCCATGCTGGACAGATTAATGCTTGCGTCTTTAGCCCCGATAGTCAGTATGCGATTACTGGAAGTGTTGATGGTAAAGCCAAAGTTTGGTACAAAGGCTCAGATCTTCAGTTCCGAGATCGCGCTCGCAGCATTCTCAAAGGCGATCCAGGTCGTTCTGTCATGTCTGTCGCAATTGCACCCTGCGGTAATCTAGTAGCAATTGGTGGTGCGGATGGTTCGATCCAACTGTGGGAGCGAATGTAGCTTTAACAGTAGGGGATATAAAGAGTGGGTAGGTGTTATCGCTGAAAAGCAGTGATAACTATTGCTGATTCATGAATCGTGCGGAATAATCATAATAGTGGCGAACAGATTGATACCTTAAACTGAAAAATTAATTTTCAAAATCCTAAATTATGCGAATTCTAGTTACAGGTGGTGCTGGTTTTATTGGCTCTCATTTGCTTGATCGATTGATGAAAGAGCAACATGAAGTAATTTGCCTAGATAATTTTTACACTGGGACTAAAAGCAACATCAGCAAATGGTATGGCAATCCCAACTTTGAATTAATTCGGCATGATATTACTGAGCCAATTCGCTTAGAAGTAGACCAAATCTACCATTTGGCATGTCCAGCATCCCCAGTTCACTACCAGTACAACCCGATTAAAACCATTAAGGTTAGCTTTTTGGGGACATCAAATATGCTCGGACTGGCAAAACGGGTTAAAGCCAGATTATTAATGGCTTCAACTTCCGAAGTCTATGGCGATCCTGATGTCCATCCACAGCCAGAAGAATATCATGGTAATGTCAATCCGATCGGGATTAGATCTTGCTATGACGAAGGTAAGCGGATCTCGGAAACTCTCTGTTTTGATTACCACCGTCAGCACGATGTAGATATTCGGGTGGCCAGAATTTTCAATACTTACGGCCCACGCATGTTGGAAAATGATGGTCGGGTAGTCAGTAATTTTATCGCCCAATCATTAAAAGGTAATCCCTTAACTGTTTATGGTGATGGCAGCCAAACGCGCAGTTTTTGCTATGTTACCGATCAAGTTGATGGGTTAATCAAACTGATGAATGGCGATCATATTGGGCCAATTAATATTGGTAATCCTGAAGAATATACCATTCTCCAACTCGCTGAAAAAATTCGCGATCGAATTAATCCAGGTCAAGAAATTAGTTTTAAACCCCTACCTCAAGACGATCCCAAACAGCGGAAACCAGATATTACTAAAGCCACAACTTTACTCAAGTGGCAGCCAACTGTTTCCCTCGAAGCTGGTTTGACCGAAACAATTGCTGAATTTAGACAGCGACTGAATGTTAACGTGCCTACTTTGGTTAATTAATTAGTTGATGGTTGATACTTGATACTTGATACTTGATACTTTATATAATATTTGGAATACTTCAAAATGCGTGTTTGTACGATCGGAACTGGTTATGTGGGATTGGTTACAGGAGCTTGTCTAGCACATATCGGACATGATGTAATTTGTGTCGATAATAATCCTGCCAAAGTCGAATTGATGAAAGCGGGAAATTCGCCAATCTACGAGCCAGGATTGTCAGAAATTATGCAAACTGCCATGTCTACAGGTAGATTGCAGTTCACTACCGATTTGGCATTGGGAGTGGAGCATGGTGAAATTTTATTTATTGCGGTGGGTACTCCCCCATTGCCCAATGGCTCCAGTGATACTCAATACGTCGAAGCTGTAGCTAGAGGGATCGGAGAGCATCTCACCGATGAGTATAAAGTAATTGTAAATAAGTCTACAGTACCGATCGGTTCTGGTGACTGGGTGAAAATGCTCGTACTAGATGGTGTAGTCGAGCACAATCGAGAACTGAGCCTAGTTGGTGCTAGTAGTAGTGCTCAACCCAATCGGCTCGCACCCCAATTTGATGTAGTTAGTAATCCAGAATTTTTGCGTGAGGGTTCGGCGATTTATGATACGCTCAATCCCGATCGAATTGTACTAGGTAGCAATAGTCAAAAAGCGATCGATCTGATGCTCAAGCTTTATGCACCAATTATCGACAGACATTGTGCCGATCCTGATGCTGCCAAACTACCCGCAGTTACAGTCCTCGCGACAGACTTGGGTTCGGCTGAAATGATCAAGTACGCCGCTAATGCCTTCCTAGCCACGAAAATTAGTTTTATCAATGAGATTGCCAATATTTGCGAACGGGTTGGTGCTGATGTCACCCAGGTATCTAAAGGGATTGGTTTAGACTCGCGGATTGGGAATAAATTCTTGAATGCTGGCATCGGCTGGGGTGGATCGTGTTTTCCCAAAGATTTGGCTGCGCTAATTAATACCGGATCGGATTATGGCTATGATGCTCAACTGCTCAAAGCAGCAGTCAGCGTCAATCAAAACCAACGTACTTTGGTAATCCAAAAGCTCCAAAGCTCACTGAAAATTCTTAAGGGCAAAACTATCGGTTTATTAGGATTAACGTTTAAACCCGATACCGACGATCTGCGGGATGCCCCAGCACTAGATATCATTTCGATCTTGATCGAGCTTGGCGCAAAGGTTAAAGCATACGATCCGATTATTTCACCTCAAGCAGCAACACATACCTATTTATCAAATGTAAATTTGGTTGCTAGTCCAGAACTGCTTGCCAAAGATAGTGATGCGATCGTATTGATGACAGAATGGTTAGAATTTCAACAGATTGATTATCAACAGTTAGCCAAACTGATGCGTTCGCCGTTGATGATTGACTGTCGCAATTTCTTGTCAGCAACAGAGCTAACTGCTGCGGGTTTTCAACATGTTGGAATTGGCTGTTAAATTAGTTGATAGTTAATTAGTTGAAATTGAGTCTAACAATATATCGATCTCGGCATTGTGATGGATGAACGAGAATAGATGTTTGAAGACAATCTTTCCGGCTTGATTTACCACAAACTGGGCTGGTAGCGGTGCTCCGAGAGCTTGCCCCACATAATAGCGTCTAAACCTCCCACAACTAGGATCGCTTAGTAGCGGCATTTGCAGATCTAAATCCCGCACCACGTTTTTGCTCTGCTGTGTGTCGGTACTAGTAATCATTAGTACTTCGATACCTCGATCAACAAATTCCCCATATCGCTCGTTTATTTCTTTGATATGGGGATAGCAAAATGGACAATATTGCTGTTCAGTAAAAATGCGAGTAAAGTATAAAACAACTGGCTGAATACCGCGATAATCAGATAGTCTTACTTGCTTATTAT